>JANMVY010000237.1:0-6094 GCA_031393535.1 Actinomycetes bacterium
GTGGTTTCCGACCGGGGCACGGTGTCGTCGTACACGGTGCTCACGCCGGTGCAGTACTACGGGCAACGCGAGACCGAGCCCTACATTCGATGCTCGATCCTGCTCGACGGCACCGACTCGCCGATCATCGGCGTCGACATCCGCGACATCGCGCTCGCGGACTTCCGCGTCGGCCTGCGTGTCCAGGCGATCTGGCGCAAGCCCGAAGACCGCCGCGTCGACGGACTCGACAACCGCTGGGGCGGGTCGTGGGAAGACGTCATCGAACGTTGGCAGCCGACCGGCGAAGCCGACGTCGATCCCGATTCGTTGAAGGACTACACATGGTGAGCGACGCCTGCGGAGCGAACGGAATGACGAGATGGTGAGCTTTGTTCCGTCCGACGACGACATTGCCATCGTCGCGGTGTCGCAGACACCGTCGTACCGGCTGTTCCAAAATTCCGAGCAGATGATGATCATGAGCTGCGTGAACGACCTGCTCGGTCGCACGGGCATGGACCGCAACGACGTCCAGTTCACCATCGCCGGGAGCTGCGACTACTTGTCGGGCGCTCCCTTCGCGTTCGTCTCGAACATCGACGGGGTCGGCGCCTGGCCGCCGGTCTATGAGTCGCACGTCGAGATGGACGGCGCGTGGGCGTTGAACGAGGCGTGGCACCGCTTGATGCTCGGTGACATCGAGACCGCCTTCGTGATCGGCTCGGGCAAGTCGTCGCCGGGCACGCCCCGCCACGTGTTCCCGTTGCAGACCGATCCGTACACAGTCGCGCCGCTCGGCCTCGATTACCCCTCGATCGCGGGCCTGCAAGCCAATGCGTTGATCAACGCCGGCAAGGCCACCGAACGCGACTTCGCCGAGGTCGTGGCGCGCAGTCGACGCAACGCGCTGACCAACCCGAACGCGCAGGTCGCACACGACCGCAGCGTCGACGAGTTGCTCGCCGAGGCGTACTACTGCTCGCCGTTGCGGTTGCACGACCTGCCGCCCATCAGCGATGGCGCGGCCGCCATGATCATCGCCCGCGGCACGCGGGCGCTCGAGCTCACTGACCGGCCGGTGTGGATCCGCGGTCTCGATCATCGCATCGAGTCGCACCACCTCGGCCTGCGCGATCTCACGTCTTCGCCGTCGACCAAGCTTGCGGGTGAGAAGGCCGGCGTGCACGACGGGCCGATCGACGTGGCCGAGCTCATGGTCAACTTCAGCCACGAGGAGATCATCCTCCGCGAAGCGCTCGGGCTGTCCGATCATCCGAACGTCAATCCGTCGGGTGGTCCGCTTGCCGGTCACCCGGTGATGGCCACCGGCCTCGTGCGCATCATCGAGGTCGCACGGCGCATCATGGCCGGTGAGGCTCGTCGCGGCATCGCTCACGCATCGAGCGGCCCCGCCCTGCAGCAGAACCTCGTGTGCGTGCTCGAAGGAGGCGACTGAAATGGCCAAGCCGTGCGCAGTGATCGGCATCGGTCAGACGAAGTACAAATCGAAACGTCTCGACGTCTCGCTCGAGGGTCTCGTTCGTGAGGCGGCGCTGCGGGCACTCGCCGACGCCGAGCTCACGTTCGACGACATCGACGCGATCGTCATCGGCAAGGCTCCCGATGCGCTCGAGGGCGTGATGATGCCCGAGCTCTCGCTCGCCGACGCGCTCGGCGCGGTGGGCAAACCCATCCATCGGGTGCACACCGCCGGGTCGGTGGGCGCATCCACTGCGATCTCGGGTGCGAACCTCATCGAGTCGGGCCGGTACGAACGCGTGTTGGTCGTCTGCTACGAGAAGCAGTCCGAGGGCAACGCCACGTGGGCGCTGTCGGGCGGTCGCTCCGGCGGGCAGGGCGCGGGCGGTTCGTTCGCGCCGTGGATCCGCACCTACATCAACCGGTCGGGTGCGCCTGAGCACATCGGCTGGAAGGTCGCGACCAAGGACCGCCTGAACGCGCTCAAGAACCCGTATGCACACCTGCACCTGAAAGACATCTCGATCGAGAAGGTCAAGGAGTCCCCGATGCTTTGGGACCCGCTGCACTACCTCGAATCGTGCCCGTCGTCCGACGGTGCGGCGGCCATCGTGCTCGGCAGTGAGGCGGCGGTGAAGAAGTCGCCGAACAAGCCGGCGTGGGTCATCGCCCATGCGAAGCGCACCGAGTTCGGCCAGTTCCCGGGTCGCGACACGGTATATGTGCAGGCGGGCGTCGATTGCGCGACCGAGTTGTACCGGAAGGCGGGCATCACGAACCCGCGCAAGCAGATCGATTGCGCGGAGATCTACGTGCCGTTCTCCTGGTACGAGCCGATGTGGCTCGAGGGCCACCTCATCGCCGAGTTCAACCAGGGATGGAAGATGACCGACTCGGGAGCCACAGAGATCGGCGGCGACTTCCCGGTGAACATGTCGGGCGGCGTGCTCTCGTCGAACCCCATCGGCGCATCGGGTCTCATCCGCTGTCTCGAGGCGGCGAACCAGGTTCGTGGCACGGCCGGCGAATACCAGGTCGACGGTGCGAAGGTTGCGCTCGGCCACGCCTACGGTGGCGCGGCGCAGTATTTCGCCATGTGGATCGTGAGCTCGGAGCTGAACCCCGAGTACAAGTGAGGAACATAGCCGATGGGCATCTGTGACGGGCGCGTCGTCGTCATCACCGGCGCGGGCCGCGGCCTCGGCCGCGCACATGCGCTCGAGTTCGCAGCCGAAGGGGCCGCGGTCGTCGTGAACGATCTCGGCGTCGAACGTGACGGTACCGGCGGCGGTGCTTCCGGGCCGGCGCACGATGTGGTCGACGAGATCGTGGCCATGGGTGGCCAGGCGATCGCCAACGGCGCCGACGTGGCCGACTGGGCGCAGGTCGAGGCACTCGTGCACCAGACCTTGACCGCGTTCGGGCGCATCGACACGCTCGTGTGCAACGCCGGGTTCCTTCGCGACCGAATGCTCGTGAACATGAGCGAAGCCGAATGGGATGCGATCATGCGCGTCCACCTGAAGGGCCATTTCGTCCCGTCCCGTCTCGTCATGGGGTGGTGGCGCGATCAACACAAGGCGGGTTCGCCGGTGGCAGGTCGTCTCATCAACACGTCGTCGGGTGCGGGGCTCATGGGCTCGATCGGCCAGGGCAACTACGCCGCAGCCAAGGCGGGCATCGCCGCGCTCACCGTGCAGCAAGGTGCCGAGTGGGGCCGCTACGGCGTGCTCGTCAACGCAATCGCTCCCGACGCGCGCACGCGCATGACCGAGGGCGTCTTCGACGACATGGCTGCGCCCGCCGAAGGAGCATTCGACGCGAAAGATCCTGCGAACGCGTCGCCGCTCACGGTGTGGTTGGGCTCGCAGGCGTGCGATGTCACCGGGCGGGTTTTCGAGATCGTCGGGGGCAAAATCAACGTGTGCGACGGCTGGCAGCACGGGCACCCGATCGACATCGGTCGCAAGTTCGCGGCCGCGGACATCGGCGCGGCGGTCCACGAGTCGATCGCGCGGACGCAACCGCCCGCCCCGGTGTACGGGGCATGAACTTCGACGATTCGCCCGACGAGGGCGCGTTTCGCGCCGAGGTGCGCGCGTTCCTCGATGCGCATGCCATGGCGAAGCAACCGGGATCCCTTGCGTCGTCGTACTACGGCAAGGCACCCACCGCCGAGGCCGAGCGCGAGCACGTGACCGAGTGCAAGGTCTGGCAGCGGTCGAAGTTCGACAACGGGTGGGCCGGCATCACCTGGCCACGCGCGTTCGGTGGACGCGCAGGTACTGCGGTGCAGCAGGGCATCTTTTCCCAGGAGGAGTCCACGTACGACGTGGCGACGGGGGTGTTCTCCGTGGGCATCGGCATGGCCGGGCCGACCCTGATCACGCACGGCTCCGAGGAGCAAAAGCTTCGCTATCTCGACCCGATGCTGCGCGGCGACGAGGTGTGGTGTCAGCTGTTCTCCGAGCCGAACGCCGGTAGCGACCTCGCCGGACTGCGCACCACCGCGGTGCGCGACGGCGACGAGTGGGTGGTGAACGGGCAGAAGGTCTGGAACTCGGGCGCGCACTACAGCGACTGGGGCATCCTGCTCACCCGGTCCGATCCCGACGTGCCCAAGCACAAGGGCATCACCTACTTCCTGGTCGACATGCGCACGCCGGGTATCGAGGTGCGTCCACTTCGCCAGATCACCGGTGCCGCGCATTTCAACGAGGTGTTCCTCACCGATGTGCGCATCCCGCACGAGAATGTTCTCGGTGCGCCGAACGCCGGGTGGGGCCCGATCCTCACGACGTTGGCCAACGAGCGCACGCTGATCGGCGGCGGCCAGTCGCCGGTCACGATCGACGACTTCGTTGCGCTCGCTCGGCGTTTCGGTGTGGCCGACGATCCGGTGGTGCGCCAGGAGCTCGCCCGGCAGTACACCTACTTCCAGACCATTCGGTACATGGGCTACCGCGCGCAGACCGCAGCGTCGAAGGGTGTGCAGCCCGGCCCCGAGAGCTCGGTGCTGAAGCTCGCGGCCACGCGTCGGTTGACCCACGCCGGCGATCTCGCGATGGCGCTGTCGGGCGCGGCCGGCATGCTCACCGGCGACGACGCGTTCATGGGCGGCTTCTGGCAACAGCAGTTCCTCAACCAGTGGATGAGCAAGCTGGGTGGGGGCACTGACCAGGTGCAGCGCAACATCGTTGGCGAGAACGTGCTGGGTCTGCCGAGCGAGCCACGCGTCGACAAGAACGTGGCGTTCCGCGACATTCCTGCGTAACCGGCGTCGGCGCGGTTACATGCGTGCGCGCATCGTGTCGACACCCTCGCCTGCGCATTCCTCGAGGGCCTTCGACCGCCCGGCCATTGCGAGGATGAGTGACATCGCGGGGCCACGCACCTCGGGCCCGTCGCCGCGTGTCCACTCGACGTCGGTGGCGGTCAGTCGAAGGCCTGCGCTTCGCGTCTTGCCGCGCCACGGCGCGCCTGATGCTCGTACGCTGTCGGCCAGTGCCAGGAGGTGCTCGTCAGGGTGCGTGCCCGGCGATCCGACCGATCGGCGGATGTCCTCGCCATGCATCATGATCTCGCCGAGCGCGACCTCTTTCGCCTTGGGTGCAGGGGGTGTGCGATTCGAGTTGATGATCATGCGGTAGCGGGCGAGCACCTCGTCAGGGGTGCCGGCGGCATACGAGACGAGGTCGCGGCCGACCGTCTTGTCGAAGTTGAATCCCGCGGCCACGAACCGGGGGAAGAAGTGCAGGAACGTGATGTTGCCGGCCGCGGTGATGTGGCCGACGAGCTGTTGCACGTTCCATTTGTCGCACAGGCTGGGCGCCTGCCACTGCTCGGGGGTGAGTCGTTCGAGGTCGCCGGCCAACATCTCGCGCTCGCGGTGAATCATCGGCATCACATCGGGCATCGGGTTCCCCTTGATTCGGCTACCGACCAACGAAACTAGCCGCCCATGTCGGCGTCATGGCTGGATTCTCGGCGGTCGCGTAGCCTGCACGCGGGGGTACGGGCCATGGATTTCGACGAGTCAGCAGAGGAGGCGCAGTTCCGGGCCGAGGCGCGCGCGTTTCTCGACGAGCACACCGCGTCGTTCGCGGCGGGTTCGGTCGGCGACGAGCAGTCGATCTTCATCACCGATCACGATGTCGAGCTGCGCTACGTCCGCCGGTGTTGTGATTGGCAAGCGGTCAAGTACGACCACGGGTGGGCCGGCATCACGTGGCCGACGCAGTACGGCGGTCGCGGTGGCTCGAGCTTCCAAGACGGCATCTTCCGCACCGAAGAAGCCGAGTTCATCAGCGCGTCCGGCGTGTTCGCGGTGGGCATCGGCATGGCCGGACCCACGCTCATCGCCCATGGCACCGACGCCCAGAAAGACCGCTACCTCAAGCCCATGTTGCGCGGTGAGGAGGTGTGGTGCCAGTTGTTCTCCGAGCCGAACGCCGGCAGCGACCTCGGCGGCCTTTCCATGAGCGCGGTGCGCGACGGTGACGAATGGGTGGTGAACGGGCAGAAGGTCTGGAACTCGGGCGCGCACTACAGCGACTGGGGCATCCTGCTCACGCGCACCAACGTCGACGCGTCCAAGCATCGCGGTATCACCTATTTCGTCGTCGACATGCGC
>JANMVY010000241.1:0-1657 GCA_031393535.1 Actinomycetes bacterium
ACTCCGCGGTGCGGGTACCCCGACCGATCGTCGCGTGCGCCGACCTGGCGGTTTTCGGCACGCCGTTCTATGTGATGACCCGCGTCGACGGCGTGCCGGTACGCGGGGGCATCCCCGAAGCCTGGGTCGCGTCGCCACAAACCCAGGGCCGAGCGGTCGAAGAGCTCATCGACGCCTTGGTCGAGATACACGCGCTCGATTGGCGTGCGGTGGGTCTCGCCGATCTCGGCCACGCCGAGGGCTTCCTCGAGCGCCAGGTCGAACGGTGGCTCGCCCAGCTCGCGTCCTACGGCGGCCGCGACCTTCGGCCAGCGCACGACCTGGCGGGTTGGCTCGACGAGCATCGCCCTGTCGGCCAAGCGCCCACGCTGTTCCATGGCGACTACAAGCTCGACAACGTACTGTTCGCACCTACCTCCCCACCGCACCTCTTGGCCGTCGTCGATTGGGAGATGGCCACCATCGGCGACCCGCTCATCGACCTCGCGTGGTCGCTGATCTTTCACCCGGTCGGGGGCACGATGCCGCTCGGCATGGCCGGGCCACACACGTTCGCGATCGAACAGCTGCCCTCGGCCGACGCAATGGTCACCCGGTACGGCGACCGATCCGGTCGTGACCTCTCGGCCATGGGTTGGTACCACGTGTTCGCCCGCTGGAAGGGAGCAATCGTGCTCGAAGGCAGCCATGCGAAATGGCAGCGAGGCGAGTCCGCCAATCCCGTCCACGAATGGTTCGGTCGGCAAGCCGACAAGCTTCTGTCGAGCGCGGCCGAGCTTGTCGAACATGCCCGCTCCGGGGAGACGCCGTGAACCCGACCTTCCGCTGTGACGACAAGGTGGTCGTGGTCACCGGCGCCAGCAAGGGTCTCGGTCGGGCCATGGCGCTCGGCTTCGCCGAGGCCGGCGCGCATGTGGTCATCGCGAGCCGCAAGCTCGACGCGTGCGAGTCCGTGGCAAATGAAGTGCGCTCGCTCGGTCGACGCGCACTCGCCGTGGCATGCCACGTCGGTGACTGGTCACAGTGCGAGCACCTCATCGGTGCAACCATTGCCGAGTTCGGTCGCATCGACGTGCTCGTGAACAACGCCGGCATCGCACCCGTGCCACCCTCGCTCCTCGGCGTCACCGAAGACCTCTTCGACAAGACCATTGCGGTGAACCTCAAAGGCCCGTTGCGGTTGAGCGCGTTGGCCGCTTCACACATGGCTCCCGGCAGCACCATCCTCACGATCAGCTCGAAGGCGTCCACGCACCCGTCGCCGTTCACGGTGGTGTACGCCGCGGCCAAGGCCGGGTTGAACGTGCTGACCAGATCGATGTCGCAGGAGTTCGCGGCCCAGGGCATCCGGGTCAACGGCATCATTTGCGGCACGTTCCACACCGACAGCTTCCACAAGTCGCTGCCGAACGAGGCCGCCGCGGCGGCCATCGCGGCGCGGGTGAGCGTCGGCCGCATCGCCGACGCCGCCGAGATCATCGGCACCGCGTTGTATCTGGCAACCGACGCGTCCTCGTATCTGAACGGCCAGATGATCGTGCTCGACGGCGGAGGAATCTGACATGGAAAAGTTCAACGGGTCGGTCGCCGTGATCACCGGCGGCGGTTCCGGTATCGGTTTCGCGCTCGCCCGAGCGCTCGCGGCCGAGGGCACTCG
>JANMVY010000272.1:0-5025 GCA_031393535.1 Actinomycetes bacterium
GTCGGCGGGACGGTTGTCGGCGGGACGGTCGTCGGCGAGGCGGTCGTCGGCGAGGCGGTGGGGCTGCGTGACGGGGCCGTGGTGGTGGGCGGCGGGGTTGGGGCGGTGGGCGGCTGCGCTGGGGTGGCGGCGCGGCGTGCGAGACCGTCGTCGAATGGGATGGGCGTGGTGGTCGAGGTGGTGTTGGTCGGCGGTTCGGGGATGACTGCCGCGGTCTGCGCTATTTCGGCCGGGGGCGGGGGTGAGGCGACCGTAACGGCGGCGACGGTGGCGATGGCGGAGGCGGCGACGACGCTCCCGGCGGCGTTGGCGGCTTGGGTGCCGGCGGTCGCGAGGATCCTGGGGAATTCGACGAGCCAGCCGATGATTCCCACACGCGACGTGGGGTGGCCGAGGGACACATTGAGAAAGGCGCGCACGACGGTGGGGTCGAATTGGTTGCCCGCGCAACGAACGAGTTCTTTGCGGGCGGCTTCGGTCGACATCGGCTTCTTGTACGAGCGGGACGACGTGATGACGTCGTAGGCGTCGGCGACGGCGACGATGCGACCGCCGAGGGAGATCTGCGTGCCGGCGAGCTTGTTCGGGTAGCCGGTGCCGTCCCATCGTTCGTGGTGTTGTGAGGTGACGAGGCGCCAGTCGCCGAGCCATGCGGCGAGCGGCTCAACGAGTTCGCCGCCGACGGCGGGGTGGCTGGAGAGGACGTCCCATTCTTTCTCGGTGGGGCGGCCGGGTTTGTTCAACAGCTCGGCGGGGACGGCGAGCTTGCCGATGTCGTGCAGCATCGACGCCCAGCGCAGCTTGTCTCGCTCTTGCCGGTTCACGCCGAGCTCTTCGGCGATGAGATCCGTGTAGGCGCGTACCCGGTCGGTGTGGCCGCGCGTGAGCCGCTCGTGACGGCTCAACGCTTCGACCAGTTCGAGGATCCGCGCGGCGGCTTCGGTCTGATCCGCGCCGAAGCCGTTGGCGCGTACGTCGTCGAACTCGGCTTTCACATTTTTCACGTTCCCGCTGCGGAGCGCGACCTTGAAGCGTGACGGGGCCTTGTCGGGGAACGCTATCGAGAGGCTGTACAGGGCGGCGAGGGGTAACAGCCGCCGCGACACCCGGCCGACGAGCACCACCACCGCGGTGCCGACCACGGCGATTTGCGCCAGCCACACGGCGGAGCCGACAGCGCCTGGAGGTCGCCAGTAGCCCGCCGCGGTGAAGTGGGTCACCATCCAACTAGCCGCGATCGGCACCACGACCGTCGACGCGCGCAACCCGAACGCGACCACAGGTCGCCCAGCCCACGCCGCCGATGCAGATTCAGACGCGCCCTTCGTCGGGGCCGACGTGCTCACGAACCGCCATCGGCACCTTGTCCGATCCGTCTGAGTGGCTCCCGACATTCGGGTCGTTCGGCTCAGCGTCCAGCGTCGGTCGTCGCCGCAGGGGGATGCAGGTGGATGCAGGTGGATGCAGTTCACCGTCCCTATCCCCTGACGCTCGTACCCGCTGCGCACTTGTATTACTATCTGAAATATTCCTTACTATAAGATGAGGTGGCCTGATGAAGTTCTCGTTGATCTACGAGGCCCAAACCGCTGATGCATCGCGCGAGGGTGACCGTACGGTGCTGCACGACATGGTCGAGCAGTGCCTGCTCGCCGAGCAGATGGGTTTCGACACCATCTGGTGCGTCGAGCACACCGCGCTCACGAACTACGCGCACATGAGCGCACCCGAGACGTTCCTCGCGTTCCTCGCCGGGCGCACCACCCGCATTGGCCTCGGCCACGGCGTCGTGTGCCTACCGCCGGCGATGAATCATCCGGTCAAGGTGGCCGAGCGCATCGCGATGCTCGACATCTTGTCGGAAGGCCGGGTGCATTTCGGCATGGGCAAGGGCGGCACGCAGCAGGAGTCGGGCACCTTCGGATACAGCCTCGACGATCTGCGGCCGATGATCGACGAGGCGATGTACCTCATACCGAAGATCTTCGTGCAGGACGAGATCGAGCACCACGGCCGGTTCATCGACATCCCCAAGCGGCCGATCCACCCGAAGCCCTGGCAGGATCCGCATCCCCCGCTCTACATGGCCTGCACGCATGTCGAATCGGTCGAGGTGGCCGGATCGCGGGGCATCGGCTCGCTGGTGCTCGGCTTCGGTGGTCCCGACGAGGTCGCGCAAAAGAACGCCCGCTACCGCAAGGCTTTCGCCAACCGCAAGGTCGAAGACCAGGTCGGGTTCCGGCCCACCGAGCACCTGGCCGCGCTGTGCCCGACGATCGTGCTCGACGACGGCGCCGAGGCGCGCCGCATCGGCATCAAGGGCCAGCGCTACTTCATGGAGTCGCTCAACTACTGGGCGCGTGGCGCCAACACCGAACCCCCTGACCCCAGCAAGTGGATCGACGACGACCTCGTCGGCACCGACGCGTCAGGCAAGTCGATCATCAAGACCCAGTGGGCATCGGAGGAGATCACCGTCGACTTCTCCGACGCCGGGCTCATGTTGCTCAACCCGAACCACGCGTACGGCACGGTGGCCGACGCGATCGGCTACGTCGACCGACTCGTCGACGCGGGGGTCGACGAAGTTCTGTTCATCTGCCAGATGGGCACCGTGCCCCAGGACGCGCAACTGCAGACCATCCGCAACATCGGCGAGCACGTCATCCCCCACTTCCGGTCGAAAGGTCTCTGAGCGCCGACGGGCCGCGCCTCGCCCACCGAACGCCTCGCCCACCGAATCGCTCGCCGAGGTCTGCGTGCGAGGAGGGGTGCAGCGCGTGCGCCGGCCTGCCATGCTCTCGCCATGTCTCCGACCGTCATGCAGATCGGCTTGTTCTCCGGCGCGGACTGTGCCACGCCTCGAGCACTCATCGAGCGGGCAGTCGACGCCGAGGCCCGCGGGTTGGCGTCGCTGTGGGTGCCGCAGACGCCCTTCTTCGACGCCCTGAGCGCGCTCGCGGCCGTTGCCGTGCGCACCACGTCGATCGAGTTGGGCACCGGCGTGGTGCCCGTGCAGACCCGCCACCCGGCCACGATGGCCCAACAGGCGCTCACCATCGCGGAGTTGGCCGGCGATCGCGTGTGCCTCGGCCTCGGCGCGACCCACGCGCCCGTGTCCGAGGGGTGGTGGGGTGTGCCCTATCGCGGCATCGTCGATGTGGTCCGCGAATACGTCGAGATCGCGAGCACGTTGCTGTCCGCGAGGAAGATCGACCACGTCGGGCCGCACTACACCGCGCGCCTCGGATTTCCCGAAGGTGGGGCCACGCCGTCGCTCGTGCTCGCCGCACTCGGTCCGAAGATGCTCGACATCGCCGGGGCGTCGTGCGCGGGCACGTTCACGTGGATGACCGGCGTGCACACCCTTGCGACGCGCACCGTCGAGCCCCTCCGGGCCGCCGCGAGACGCTCGGGAAAACCGGCGCCGCGGGTGATCGCCGGCCTACCGATCTGCCTCACGTCAGATGTCGACGCGGCACGTGAGCTCATCGGGCCACGCCTCGCATTCAGTGCGGCCATGGCGTCCTACAAGCGCGCGCTCGAGTGGGAAGGGGTCGCCTCACCGGTCGACATCGCGCTCATCGGCGACGAGCACGCGCTTCGCGGTCGCCTCGATGCACTCGAAGCAGCGGGTGTCACCGACTTCTGCGCGAATGTGCTCGGCGCCGACGACGACCGCGCGGCGACCATCGCCTTCCTCGGCGAACTCTCACGCGAACGGAGCGCACACCGATGATCCGCCACTGCGTCACGCTGACCTTCTCGCCCGAGACCACCGACGAGCAACTCGACGCGCTTGTCGACGCGCTCACAACCCTGCCACTCGCGATCGACGCGATCCGCAGCTACTCGTTCGGACGCGACCTCGGTTTGGCCGATGGCAACGCGACCTTCGTGGTGGTCGGCGAGTTCGACGATGTCGACGGCTACGTCGCATACCGCGACCACCCCGCGCACCAGCAGGTGATCGTCGAGCACATCCGACCGATCCTCACCGGGCGAAGCGCGATCCAATACCACCTCTGAAGCAGCTCAGACCGATTCGCCGCCGTCGATCACGATGCTCTGACCATTGATCGCCGCGGCCGATTCGCTCACGAGGTACGCGACCGCCGCGGCCACCTCCTCGGGTTCGATGAGTCGCCCGAGCGCGCCGTTGAGGGCACGCTCCGCGGCGTCGTAGGAACGATCGGTGCGACTGACGATGTTGGCGATGGTGCGATCGGTCATCTCGCTCCGCACGTACCCGGGGCACACGCAGTTCGCGGTTACGCCGCTGCGCCGGAGCTCGGCCGCGACCGACCGCGTGAAGCCCAGCGCGGCGTGCTTCGACGCGGCGTAAGCCGAGATATAGGGCGCGCCGTGGTGGCTCGACACCGATGCCACGGTGACGATGCGACCCCACCCGCGGGCACGCATCGGGTCGATCACGGCTCGCGTACAGAGGAACACACCGGTGGCGTTGACGCGCAGCGAGGTTTCCCAGTCGGCGATCGACGTACGCCCGGTGGGCGCGGACATGGAGACGCCGGCGTTGTTCACGAGCACATCGACCTGACCGATCGCCGCGAAGACCGCGGCAACCGACGCCTCGTCACCCACGTCGCATGCCACGGCCGAGATGGCCGCCGGCATCAACGCCGCCGTGGCGTCGAGCGCAGCAGTGTCGCGGCCCAACACGCTCACCGCGAACCCGTCGGCGGCCAATCGACGGGCGATCGCTCGACCGATGCCCTTGCCCCCACCGGTGACCACCGCATGTCGTCGACTCATTGCGACATACTTGCAGTGATGGCACGACCGAAACGACGCCCGGCCTTCTGTGGCAGTACTGCGATCGTGGGGGTCGGCTACACCGCGCTGTCGAAGCGATCCGGTCGTAGCGTGCTCGCCCTCGCCACCGAGGCGTGCCGTAACGCGGTCACCGACGCCGGCCTGCGCCTGGACGACATCGACGGCATCGCGAGCTTTCGCTTCATGGAGGACTCGGTCCCCACCTCGGCGGTCGCCACCACCCTCGGG
>JANMVY010000377.1:0-1954 GCA_031393535.1 Actinomycetes bacterium
TTGAAGAGCAGCTCAAGTCGGTCGGGAGCAACCATGCGTGAAGATACTCGCCGGTGCCGAGTAGGAGACGCCGTGGACGGTGCGGGTTGCACAGCTGGTCGCTCGGCACCGGGTCGCTCGGCACCGGGTCGCTCGGCACCGGGTCGCTCGGTCTGGCAGTCGGTCGGGTCAGACAGACGGTCAGACCGGCAGACCGTCAGACCTATTGGTCCTTCCGCTTGAACAGAAAATACGTCGACGGAAACAGGCCGAACCGCTGCGTATCGGCCGACCGCGCGTATTTCTCCTGCTGCACCGCGAGCTCGTACCCACGGGCGTCGAGCGCCGAGCGAAAGTCTTTGCGCGACTGATCGGCTTCCCATGAGATGAGCTGGTCGCCGGTGTTGGGAACGATGAAGAGCCACGGCACCTTGGCCCGCGCCACCAGATCCAGCCAGTACTCGATGCTGCGCAGCGAGCACTCCGAGAAGCTGTGAATGTTCAGCGCGACGTCTACGCGCGTACGACCGAGCACGCGCTCGATTTCGTCGAGCGGGACGACTGTCACCCGATCCTCGACCTTGCGGTACTTCGTGTAGAACTCGCTCACGAACGTCGATTCGGCGACCGCGTCGGTGCAGATGTACTGCTTCAGATTCGGCAGCGACTCCGCCATGCGATGCGCGAGCCGGCCGTATCCGGCCCCAATGTCGAGCACGGTGAGATCTGAAATCTTGGAGAGGCCGATCTGCTCCTCCAAGAAGCTGATCTCCATGATGGAGTCCAGCATGTCTCGGCTCACGGGCTTGCCGTCGTGCTCGTAGATGAACGCGCCGAATGCGCCGTCCTCCGTCAGGCGCGGAAAGAGCCCGAGGGGATCGTGCTGCTTGGCGTAATAGCAGGCGAGGAGGTACTGAATCGGGTTGTTGACGCGCGTTTGCCAGACGTAGGCGTTGTCCTCGCGGAACCGCTCCAGGGAGAGCTCGGTCAGCAGGTTCTTGGACGTCCAGACGGTGTGCTCGGTGGCGTGGTGCGCACGGTAGCGGCGCCGCAGGTCGACGAGGCGGGGGTCGGAGGTGTCAGGCGCGTCGGCGACGACGGCGGCGGCGCTTTGGCGAACGAGCTCGCCGCCATCGACACCAAGGCGCGGGCCAAGCCATGGGTATTCGCGCGCGATCTGCTCCGTTGTGGATCGGCGGAGCAGCGTGATTCCGAGTGGCGAGGCGATCTTCTTGAGGAGCCGGGCGGCGAGCCCGGTGATCGAAGGCATCAAGAGCTATTGATTCGAGAGCGTGCGAATGTCTGTCTCGTACATGACGGACGAGCCGCGCATCCGGCACACGCTCGGGTGCGCTCGATGTCGACGCACCCTGCGCGAAGGGACGAGTTACTTCGAGTAGACGGCGGAAATTCCCGCATCGGCGAGCGTCAACGAGGAGCCGCTGAGCGAGCCAGAGGTTGGCGTACCGTCCGAGCCCTTGAACGTGATGGCCGTGCCGTTGAGCGTGTACGTGCCTGCATCCACAATGCTTTCTGTCGTCACCTTGCCATTCTCTGTTGTTCGGGTGTGTCCGCTTTCCGTGAACGTGCCGCCGTCGTCCAGAATCTCGACTTGGTGGATCCAACGGCGAAGAAGGTATACGGAAGCGCCGAGCCGTTTGACGGATCGCAGAGTGTAGGTACCGGCGATGTTCGCGGACGGATTCGTCGAGCTGTCGCCACCGCAGGCCACGAATGCAGCCAGAAAGATCGCTGCTACGATTTTGCGCATGAGGTTTCCTGGAATAAGTAGTGAGACGATTTCCGTCGCATCCGCAAGAAGCGCGCATCAGCCCGCGATGCGTGACGCACCTCACAAGACGCTCTGGGAGTTGCGGTACAACACCTGGTCAAGCTGGCATGTGCGTTGCCCTTCTACATCGTTACCCGCGCGCGATGCGCGCCCGACTGAGGAGAGTGTCGCATGGCGAACAAA
>JANMVY010000315.1:0-4136 GCA_031393535.1 Actinomycetes bacterium
CTGGTTGGCCGAGCCGGCCCGACTGACGAACGCCGAGGAAGGCTTCACCATTCGCTCCGAGAAGCGGGGCGCGAAGCTGTACACGGCGGACTGTGCGAAATGCCACGGCCCCGGCGCGGTAGGCGGGGTCAACCCCACCTCGATCACCGACGACGCCGGAAAGTTCGTGGCCAACGTGAGCTGGAAAGCGCCGGCGCTCACTGCGGTGCTGACCCGCTACAGCGAGGACGAAGTGACCGACGTCTTGAACTACGGGCGCAACGGCGTCATGCCCGCATGGGGGGCGCCTGGGGGCGGGCCGCTCACGACCAACAATCTGCGAGACATCATCATCTACTTGCGCACCGTGCAGCTGCCCGAGGCAGCGATGCGGGCGAGCGTCGACGGCGGCATTCGCGACGGCGCCAAGGTGTACGTGCTCGCCGATCGCCCGGCGTTGCAGGCGTCGCTCGACGCGGCGAACCGCATCTCCGAGCCAAAGGCCAAGGCCGAGGCGGTGAAGCTCGCTACCACCGCGCTCGAAACCGCGCTCGACGCGTACGTGAAAGAGATCTCCGATCCGGCATCACCGTATTTCGGGTCGGTCTACGGCAAGCTGGTGTTCAACAACACGGCGTCGCAGGGGGCCTACAGCTGCGCTCGGTGCCACACCAAAGGCTGGTCGTACTCGGCCGCTCAGGTGACGAACACGGCCGGCGTGCCGCTCGAGGCCGCGTACTCCGATGGCAACGGATGGTTCGGGCCGTCGTTGCAGGGGGGCGCCACCACGCGCAAGTTCAACACGGCCGCCACGCACGAGGCGTTCATCACCGGCGGTTCGGAAAAGGGCAAGAAGTACGGCAACGCGGGGGTCGGCGACGGCCAGATGCCGGGCTTCGGCGCCCGCATCGACGACACTGCGAAAGTGACGTACCCCGCGATCCTCAGCCAAGCCGAGATCAAGGCCGTCGTCGCCTACGAAAGGGGCCTGCAATGAGCCTGGCGGTCACGCTCGCCGGCATCTCCTGGGATCCGACCGTCCGCGGCATCCTGGTCGTTCTCGTTGGCGCAAGCGTGCTGATGGGGTCGGTGTGGTTGCTCATCGCGACCAACGTGGGTGTACGCGTCGGAACACTCATTGCACTCGCCAGCTTCTTCGGCTGGGTGTTCATCATGGCGACGGTCTGGTGGATCTACGGCATCGGATGGCAGGGCAAGACACCCACGTGGCACACGATCGACGTGAACGTCGGTTGCACCGCGGCGACTGCGCCCAGCGGTACGTGCGGGCTTGCGGTGTCGGCGGTCGAAACGGCTCGGCGGGTCACCGCACCCGATTAGCTCCCATCCGCATACCAACTGGTCGCGGGGTCGAACGACGCGGTGGCGAAGAAGGAGTTCGCCTCGGCGATCGACCCGGCCAAGCTCGAAGGGCTTTCGGCGAGCGATCAGCAAAAGGCGGTCACCGATTGGGAGCTCCGCAACAAGGCCACCACATTGTCCGAGCTCGCGGCCGTTGCACCCAAGCTCGCCCGCACCCTGGACTACGGCAAAGGGTGGCGTCTGCTGACCACTGCACAAAGCGGCGAGGCGGTCGCGACCGCCTCGGCCGAGGCCGTCAAAGAGAAGTACTTCGCCGACCCGAGCGCGTTCAAGGTGTTGAACTCGTTCGACCTCGGTGGCAAGGTCCGGCTCAACGACAACCCGAACCGCGGCGATCGGATCGTGCGCAAGCTGCGCATCGCGACCCAGATCTTCAGTCCACCGCACTATGTCGTGGTGCAGCTGCAGGCGGTGGTACCCCAGAGCGCAGCGCCGGGCGAAGCGCCGCCTCGACCGGTGGCCGACTCGAGTTCGCCGGTGTACTCCGTGGTCATGGAGCGCGACCTCGGCAACAAGCGGCTGTACCCGTTCCTCACTGCGTTCGGCGCGCTGCTGTTGTTCATCGTGGCCGCCACAATGCTGCACTACCGTGACAAGGAGGCCATGGCGCGCCGCGCCGCGGCCGCTGCGAGGTGAGCATGGTCGTCGCGTCGGACCTCGGCCAGTACCTGCCGATCGTCGTCCTTTTGGTGCTCGCGGCGTTGTTCGCCGCGGGCTCGTTTCTCGCGTCGGGGCTCCTTGCACCGCGTTCGCCGAACGATCGCAAGCGCGCCCCGTACGAGTGCGGGATCATCCCGGCCAAGGAGACACCCGAGCGGTTCCCGGTGCGCTTCTTTCTCATTGCGATGATCTTCATCGTGTTCGACATCGAGATCATTTTCTTCTATCCGTGGGCCATCGCCCACAAAGACGTCGGATGGTTCGGGCTCGTGGCGGTGCTTGTGTTCTCGGTCGCGGTGTTCGAGTCGTTCGTGTACCTCATCGCCAACGGCGCACTCGAGTGGGGTCCGGTGAAGCGCCTCAGCGATGTTTCATCGCTCCGTTCGCCCGACCGCACGAGCACCACCACCATCCGGCGCGTGGGGCTCGAGGGCCGCGACGACGCCGGAGAAGCGGCCTGACATGGGGCTAATGACCGACGTCCGTGATCATGGTTTCGAGGGCCTCGAACACAACTTTCTGACGGGCAAGCTCGAAGACCTCGTCAAATGGTCGCGGGCGCGCAGTTGCTGGCCGGCCACGTTCGGCCTTGCGTGTTGCGCGATCGAGATGATGGCCACCGGCGCCGCGCACTACGACCTGTCGCGCTATGGCATGGAGGTCTTCCGCGCTTCGCCGCGCCAGGCCGACCTCATGATCGTGGCCGGGCGGGTGTCGAACAAGATGGCCCCGGTGCTGCGTCAGATCTACGACCAGATGATGGAACCCAAGTGGGTCATCAGCATGGGCGTCTGTGCGTCCTCGGGTGGCATGTTCAACAACTACGCGATCGTGCAGGGCGTTGACCAGATCGTGCCGGTCGACGTGTACGCGCCCGGGTGCCCGCCAGGGCCCGAGACGCTCATGCACGCCATCTTCACCTTGCACGAATTGATCCAGACCGGTGAGCTCACCAAGCGCCGCGACACCTCCGGGCGCGGCGCCGAGGTGCTGGTCGAGCAACGCGACGGGCAGCCCGTCCCGGTGAACATCGGGAGCCGCGGAGCATGAACGCGGACGGCGCCGCCGCGGCCGACCGATCGACAGGCGAACCCGCCCGAGAGCATGGGGCGTCGGTCACTGCGTCGAGGGGCCAGAAGGTTCTCCACATCGACCGCTCGGCGTTGCGGGATCTGGTCGAGGCGCTCACCAAGGACGGCTACGACCAGTTGATCGACGTGACCGCGGTCGACTACTCGGCGGCTGATAGCGCTCGTACACTGCCCGATGGTGTCGCGCCCGAGCGCTACGAAGTCGTCGTCGCCATGTTGTCGCACGCGAAGCGCGAACGTGTCCGCATTCGCGTGCAGGTTCCCGAGGCGGATCCGCGCGTACCGTCGCTATTCGACCTGCACCCCGGCAGCGAGGCGCTCGAACGCGAGGTCTTCGACATGTTCGGCATCGTGTTCGACGACCATCCCGATCTGTCGCGCATTCTCATGCCCGAGGATTGGATCGGTCACCCGTTGCGCAAGGACTACGCAGTAGGTCAAATTCCCGTGCAGTTCAAGGGTGCCCCGTCGCGGTGAGGGGATCCACATGACCGCACCGCGAACGGACGCAATGCGGATTCCCGCGGCGTCCGACGAACGAGTACGCCGCCGCACCGCGAGCGCCGTGCTGCGCATGTCCGAGACCGAGGTTGCGAACCTCGACGGCAACCCCGATGACCCGACCGACGACGAGCGCATGATCATGAACATGGGTCCGTCGCATCCATCCACGCACGGGGTGCTGCGGCTGATGCTCGAACTCGAGGGCGAAGTCGTACTGCGGTCAAAAGCAGTGATCGGGTATCTCCACACGGGCATGGAGAAGACCGCCGAGCAGCTGACGTTCCTGCAGGGGCCCACCAACGTCACCCGCATGGATTACAGCGCACCGCTGTTCAACGAGCTGGTGTTCTCGCTCGCCGTCGAGGCGCTGATCGACATCGAGGTGCCCGAGCGCGCGACGTGGATTCGCATGATGATGTGCGAGCTGAACCGCATGAGCTCGCACCTGTTGTTCATGGCGACGAACGGCATGGATCTCGGGGCCGTCGGCATGATGATCTACGGCTGGCGCGAACGCGA
>JANMVY010000387.1:0-7443 GCA_031393535.1 Actinomycetes bacterium
GGTCGGTCAGAGGTTCGAGCAGCGTGGCAATGCGCCGCATGGGTCGTTTGCGGGTGTCGAGGTAGAGGTCGAGGTTGCGCATCGAAAAATCGGCCGGCACGAGATCGAGGCCGACGTGGTCGGTCGCGCGAATGTGTGGGCTGAGCGACCCCAACGAGTCGATCAGCCGCCGTGCTCCCCCTTCGACGTGCGGCTTGATGCGGAAGAAAAAGGATGCGGCGCCCTGCGGGTCGAGATCCCACAGCAGCACACGGCTGCCGGAGTGCGCGGCCTCGTACGCGATGTTGACCGCGGTGGCAGTCTTTCCGACGCCACCTTTGATGTTGTACGTGGCGACGACCTTCATCGCTTGTCTCGTCTGAGCGCCCGCTCGAGGTCACGAAGCGTGGCATCGGTGTCGTACGCGGCAAATCGCTCCGCGAACTCGGCCCGGGCCGCCAAGCGCCGTTGGTCGATGCGCTCGGTGAGCTGCCCGATCGCGACCAGCGTCTCCGAGCTCTCACCGACGTCGTGAAGGTCGACCGCGATCGCCCGAAGCGTGGCGACGTGAACCTCCGCGTCCTGGTGCACACCGAGATTGTCCTGGAGCACCTTCAGCCGACGCACGAACTCCTTGCGCGGACGATCGGCGAGCACCGACGCGAAGCACTCGATGAGGTAGCGCAGCTTCTTCGCGTGCTTCCGGAGGTCGTGGACGTTCTCGGCCGGGGTGTCCGGGCGAATCAGCCGCCCCGCCTCGACCAGACGTTCGTGCGCTCGGCGGATTCGTTTCGCGACCACATCGGCGAGTTGCTCATCCGCCTGCGCTCCAGGCTGCTCGCCGCAATTCGGGTCGGCGAGCCATCGTCGCCATTCATCCATGAACGCGCGTCCGGCCGGATCGACCAACGCCTCGGCAAGCTCGACGTGTGCCGCGGCCTGTCGTTGCTCGAGTAGGTCCCGCACGGGCTGCAAGGCCGTCACGGTCGCTGGTGCGAGCCCGTCGGTGTAGATCGCCCACTCGACGAGGTACACGTCGAGATCTCGCGGCGGTCCGGTCAACGAACCGAGGCGGGCGAACTCGGAAACGGCGACTTCGAGCCTTGCGCTCGGCAACACCTTCTGGCTCTCGCGTAGAACTGTGCGGGTTCGTCGCACTGCGATGCGAAAGTCGTGCAGGAACTCGCTGTCGGTCTCGTCGATCGTCCCCTGCCAGTTCTCGGCGATGGTGGCCGCCAGGCCTGCGAGCACCTTGCGGTATCCATCGAGTACCGGCCCGGCCGGGTCGAGCACGATGTCCGATGGCGCGCGTCGTGCACCGATGTGCGCGCCTGCGGCGGTCGCCGCCTCGCCAAGCGTGTCGCGATCGAGCTGCCGCAATCCCAGACCGGAAATCACCGCGCGCGTCGTGCGAGCGTGCTTCGCAAACCCGCGCACTTCTTCGTTATCGACGGTCCACGGCACCATGTCGAGTACGTCGTGATCAGCGACGACGAGCTGGTCCCAGATGGTGGCGGCCGAGATGATCTTGCCCTCGCGGTCGCGCCGAACCGCTGGCGTGCACAGGGTCCGAAGCCGAACGACGGACAACAACGCGCGGTCGTCGATGAGATCCGAGATGCGCGTGCGAAACGGCCCGGGCGGTAGGTCATCGACCGAGCGCGGCACGGCGTTCACGGCAAGCATCGCCGTCGTGGTGTTCTCGCCCGACAGCAACAGTTCGGTCGAGCGGCCTTCGCGGCATTCCAGCCGCAGACCGGCAACGTGCAGGCGTCCGTCGAACGTGTCGATCAGGGTACGTACGATCGGCTGCGCCGGCCCAAGGACGAAGCCGGCCCGCATGAGCGCAGCGGCGACGTCACCCGGATCTCGCGCAGGTCCGGCAAAGGTGGTGATCACGCGGCCTGTCACGAGCCAGAACGTAGCTGCCGCTGTCCATACTTGGACATGGCACTCGAGATCGAACGCAAGTTCCTCGTTCGTAAAAACCCCATTGAACGCCTGGGGAACGAGGTGGGTGAGCGACTTCGTCAGGGCTACGTGGCCATCGATCAAGAAGTTGAGGTGCGCGTTCGAATCGGCGCCGAATCGGCCGTTGTGACCATCAAAGCGGGGCGCGGGCAAACCCGCGCGGAGGTCGAGATGCCCGTCGGCTCAGACGATGCCGAGGAGCTGTGGAGGCACACGGAAGGCCGCAGAATCGAGAAAACCCGCTACCGGGTGCACCTCGAGGGCGATGCCCGCGACGGGCGCGAGCACGTCGCGGAGGTCGACGTCTACCACGGCGACCTGGCGGGCTTGTACGTGGCCGAGGTCGAGTTCGATTCGTCGTCGTCGGCAGCCGAGTTCACGCCACCCGACTGGTTCGGTCCGGAGTTGACCGGCGACGACCGATGGAGCAATGCCAACCTGGCACGCCATGGGGCGCCGGAAGAATTCATCGACGGGACGCGGTGAGTTTGCCATGTAGCCATGCCGCGTTCATGTAGCCATGCCGCGTTCACCAAAGCTCCGCGGTTCTCCATGTGCGTTTGTCTACGGTGGATGCATGGTGCAAGCCGCCGGCGGGGTGATCTGGCGAGTCACGACGAAGTCCTCGTCGTGCCAAACAGCAAGCAGATACTGCGCCATCATGAGTCCTTTCGTGGTTGTTGTCGTTGTTACCACGAACGCACTCGACCGAATCGACACGCGAATTCCGTGTTCCCGCCCGAGTTACCGGGAGGTCACGTACCGGACCATGTTGCCAGCCGATCTTCCCCGGTTCTCAAAGACCCAACGCTGCTCCCCAAGGCCGGTGTTCGCCTCGCTTTGGCACCGACCGCCCGTGACCGAACGAGCCGTGCAACACTCGCGCATGTCTTCGGTCTCGACACATGCCACGCTCGGTCGCACCGGGCTCACCGTCAATCGTCTGGGCTTCGGCGCCATGGAGTTGCGGCCGCGACCCGATCGCCCCGAACTCGACGATCAGGCTATCGAGCGCCTGCTGAACCAGGTGCTCGACCGCGGCATCAACTTCATCGACACCTCACCTGACTACGGCCCCTCTGAAGACCACATCGGCCGGTCGATCAGCCACCGACGCGACGAGTACTTCCTCGCCAGCAAATGCGGATGCGTGGTCGATCCCGAATCTCCCGGTCGCTTCGAGCATCGCTACGACCGGGCCACGATCCGCGACGGCGTCGAACGCAGCCTTCGCCGTCTGCGCACCGATCATCTCGACCTCGTGCAGTTCCACATCAGCCCCGCCGTATCCGTCTTGGCCGAGAACGATTCGATCGCGGAACTACGCGCGCTCCAAGACGAGGGCAAGGTCCGCTTCATCGGCATGTCGGGAACCCTGCCCAACATCATCGAACAACTCGACCTGGGCGAGTTCGACGCGTTCCAGATCCCGTACTCGGCAGTCGAACACGAACACGACGAGATCATCACTCGCGCCGCGAGCGAGGGCGCCGGCACGATCATCCGCGGTGGCGTCGCCAAAGGTCTTTCCGAACCGCCGCCGCCGAGCAAAGCACAGCCCCCGGGTTGGCGCGAGGCATTCGTGCTCCGCAAGGAGCGCTTCTCCGAAGCGTCGCTCGACGACCTGCTCGACGGCGACACGCCGGCACAGTTCCTCTTGCGTTTCACGTTGGCGCATCGCGACATCCACACGGTGATCGTCGGCACGTCCAACGCCCAGCATCTCGACGCCAACCTCGATGCCGCGGCCCGTGGGCCACTGCCCGACGACGTTTATGCGCGCGCCAAGGAACGCTTCGGACACCCGTAACCGATCATCCCCTCAGACCAACGGCCTCGGCGGTTTGGGTCAGGCGCGCGTTATGGAGAACGCGGGGATGACGCGAGGCGCGGCACTCTTCACGTACTCGCCGAACTGCGGCATGAGTTGGGCCTGCGCGTCGAGCTTCGCCGCGGCAACCACAGGCTCGAGCTCGACGACGTTCGCGGTAAACGTCTCGGTGGCCGTCGCCTCAGCGCGGTGCCACCACGGTGACACCAACGGCCGTCGCGCCAGCACCGAGGCGACCGTCATAGGTCACGATCCCCTCGAGCTCGTCGCCGAGTTCGAGCGCGGACGCCAGGTGCAACGCATCGAGACTCCGCAACAGCTCTGGCTCGAGCATCGCCGCGCGCTCGAACACCGACGTCGGCATCGACAGCAGCACCAGCGCGTCGAGCACGGCCCGCGCCTGCACCACCTGCTCGGGCGCCGAACGACGAGTCGCTCGCAGAAGCTCCGTCCGCACCAGGTCGCTGGCCACGATCTGGCCGTCACGTCCGGTAAGCCAACGACGCAGCCCCCGCGATCCCGGTTCTGCCACGACGAGCTTCACCGCCGCCGACGTGTCGAGATACCACGCCATCAGAACCGCTCGGCGTCACGATCCGCGGCCAGCGATTCCGACAACCGAACCTGACCGCGGCGTCGTCCCGCCGGCTCCGGCAACTCGCTCAACCGCCGGCGTGCCGGCCGGGCCTGTCCGGCAATCACCAACGAAGCAACAGTGCCAATGGACAGTGGCACGATCCGCGCCACGGGACGCCCGCGGTCGGTGATCGTGACCACCGCACCCGCCGCCGCTTGCGCCACGACCGCCGACGCGTTCTGCTTCAGCGCACGCACGCCAACCTCAGTCATGTTCTACATTGTAGCACATCGCAGTCGAGGTGTGCACGACCACCGGCCCGTATCGCGGTCGAAGCCCATAGCACGGCGTGCCACAATTCCTATGTGGCGCGCGAGATCACGCAACAGGAGCTTCGGAACGACAGCGGACAGATCATGCGCGAGTTCGACCGAGGCGAGTCGTTCGTCGTGACGCGTTGCGGTGTCCCGGTCGGTGAGCTCGTGCCGTTGCGCCGGCATCGTTTCAATCAGCGCCGAGGCCGCCGTCGCGATGTTCCACGATGCCCCGCCGGTCGACTTCACGAGCTTCCGACGCGATCTCGACACCCATGCCGACCAGACGGCGACACCTCGTGGCTGAGACCCGCCCACCTCGCCGGATCATCGACACCTCGGTCGTCATCGACCTCGAATCGATCTCCCCGGCAAGGCTTCCTGCCGAGGTCGCCGTCACGGCGATCACCATGGCGGAGCTCAGTGCCGGACCACACGCCGCGACAATCGCCGAGGAACGCGCCCGGCGACAAGACCGCGCCCAACGCGCCGAGGCCACGTTTGATCCCCTGACCTTCGACCGAGAAGCCGCCCGCGCGTACGGTCGCAACTACGCAGCGGTCAGCAAATTCGGTCGGAAAGCTCGCAGATCTCGAGCCGTCGATCTCCTCATCGCCGCGAGAACGATGCCGGCACGCCGTCCGACCACCCCGAGAGGCACCGAGCAACGCCACCCCGACCGTCGCAGCGGGGGCCGAGGCAGCCGGCTACTCCTCATAGCATGGTGTATGATTAGTGTATGTCACGCACCAACATCGACATCGACGACGCCGCCTGTCAGGCAATCATCGATCGCTACCACTTCCCCTCCAAGAGGGACGCAGTCAACTTCGCCCTTCGTCGCCTCGCAGCCGAGCCTCTCGATGTGGGCGACGCTCGTTCGTTGCGCGGGTCGGGCTGGCACGCGGCCCTCGACGAGCTGCGCGCCGGGCGGACCGGGTGATCGTGATCGACACCTCGGCCTGGGTCGAGTTTCTCCGCGACACCGGGTCCCCGGCGTGCGACGCCGTCGACGAACTCCTCGACGGGCACATCGCGGTCTGCGACGTCATCACGATGGAGGTTCTCGCCGGTGCCCGAGACGAGCACCACCTGGGGAGCCTGCGCGGCCTGCTCGCCCGGGCAACGCTCATCCCTATGACACCGGCCGACTACGAGGGCGCGGCCGCGCTCTATCGAATGTGCCGCCGAAACGGCGAGACGGTCCGCAAGCTCGTCGACTGTCTCATCGCCGCGGTTGCGATCCGCGTCGATGCGCCGATCCTTCACTTCGACGCGGATTTCGAGGCGCTCGCTCGACACTCGCAACTCACCGCGCACCCGGCGTCGATCACGTCGCCGTCTGGTCAACCGTGACCGGCGCAAGGATCACGAGCGATGTCGACGAACCTCCGCCAGACCGCCAACGGCGGGTCGGTCAGCTCCGCACGGGGATCGGACACGCCTCCGCGTTGCGCAACCGCGCCCGCAGCGCCACGAGAAGCAGCACGATCGACACCGCCGCGAGATAGGGCTGAATCGGTTCGAACCACTCGCGTGCGCCGACCGTGCCGAGCGCAAGCACCACGAGCTTGTTGCACACCGGGCAACCGACCGCGAAGTACGACAAGGCGCCACCGATCGTGCCGCGCCGCGCCGGTGCGTCGATCTGGTCGGCGATCATCACGCCATCGGCGTCGCGCACGTACGTCGCGAACAACAGCCCCGCGAGCACTGCGGTCACCAAGAGCACCGGATACGCCCACCCAGTCACCGGCACCGGCCGCCCGAACACCGGGTTCGGGATCACGTCGGTCGGTAGTCCGATCACCAGAGCGGTCACGATCGCTCCCACACACGCGGCCAGCCAACGACGTGGCGGCCACGTGGCGATCGAGTCGAGCATGCCCACAGTCTCGCGCAGCTCGGCAGGTGCACGTCGGCGCGCTAGTCGGTCGGCGCGTGCCACGCCCGGGCCAATTGCTCGACGACCTCGCGACCGACCACACCGACGGCCGCCCTCGGCCGGTAGCTTCACCCAATGCGGAGACGGGTGGCAGGGCGGCGCGCGTGACGCGGTGGACCCTCAATCGGGCCGGCATCTGCAACGTCTACCAATACGGCGACGAGACGTTGCGATTCGGCGATGGCCGTCTGCTGTTGCGAGGCGTCAACGGCTCGGGCAAGAGCACCGCGATGAACATGCTCCTGCCGTTCCTGCTCGAGGCCGACACACGTCGCATCGACGCGGCGGGCGAACAGGCGGGCGTGCTGCGCGCCTGGATGCTCTCGGGCCGCGACGAGGCCCAACCTGTCGGCTACCTGTGGATCGAGTTCCGCCGCGGCGACGAACCCGACGCCGAGTACCTCGTGTGCGGCTGCGGCATCCGCGCCAACCGGTCGACCGACCGCGTGACCACCTGGTGGTTCATCACGCCGCGCCGGCCGGGCGTCGACCTCGCACTCGTTGATGCGAAGACCCCGCTGAGCGTCGACGCGTTGCGCGCCGAGCTCGGTTCGGGCGCAGTGTTCGCGCAGGACCAGCGTTCCGGCTACCGCGCCGAAATCCAACGCCGGCTCTTCGGCGGCGCCGATCTCGACCAGCACCTACGCCTCTTGCACATCGTGCGCAACCCGCGCGTCGGCGACCGCATCGACGTCGACTTGCCGACGTATCTGGCCGACGCGCTCCCCCAGCTCTCCGAAGCCGCGCTCGACGACGCCGCGCAACCGCTCGAAGACCTCGAGGAACACCGCCGCAACGTCGAAGACCTCACCCGCACCGCGGCCGC
>JANMVY010000440.1:0-1555 GCA_031393535.1 Actinomycetes bacterium
CGATCACTCGTGAAGCTGCCCGACAGTGTCGGCGACCACGAAGCGCCGCTCGCCTGTGGCGGGCTCACCGCCTACGGCGCGGTCAAAAAGCTGCTCAAGCACCACGTGCTGCCGGGTCGCCCGATCGCGGTCATCGGGGCCGCGGGCGGGCTCGGGCACTACGCCGTACAGATCGCCACCGCGTTCGGCTACAAGGTGGTCGGCGTCGACATCGGCGCGGAACGGCTCGACTTCGTCCGGTCGCTCGGCGCGCACTTGGCCGTGGGCGCCGACGAGGCCGTCGACGTCGTGCAGCGGGAACTCGGCGGGGTCGATGCCAGCCTCGTGTTCTCGGCGAAGATGGCCGGGTTCGGACTCGGTATGAAACTGCTGCGCCGCCGAGGACTGTTCGTCGCGGTCGGCCTGCCGGCGACCAGCGAAGGCAACATCGAGCTGAACCCGTTCGAGTTCTTCATGAAAGACCCCACGATCATCTACTCCGCGGTCGGCACCGTGCAGGACATGCGTGAGCTCATCGACCTCGCCGCCGCCGGTCGGGTCAAGAGCCACGTCTCGCGCGTCGGCGCGCTCTCCGAACTCGACACGATCTTCGACGAGCTCCAAGCGGGTCAGTACCTGGGCCGCGCCGTGGTCAACGACCTCACGCGATGACCCGCACACCTCTACGTCGGCCCGCGCCGCCGGCTCAATACGAAAGCGTTCCCGCATCATGAGCACTGTCGACTACAACCCGTTCGACGTCGCAGCCGACGTACCGATCGACGCGCTGCGCGAGATGCGCGCCACGTGTCCGGTGGGCCGCATCGACGTCGGTTGGTTGCTCACCCGTCACGAGCACGTCAAGAACGCGGTGCGCGACATCGACTCGTTCCGCACGAGCTATCGCGAGCCGGGCGTCGTCGTGCCCGAGGAGGAGCAACTGCTCCCGGAGATGCCCGAGCCGCGGCACGGCAAGGTTCGCCGCATCGTGAACGCGGTCGTCGGCTGGCACAAGGCCATGCGCATGGAGCCGTTCATCCGCGATCTCTCCCACGAGTACCTCGACGCGCTGCTCGAGCGCGGCGAGGGTGATCTCGTCGCGGACTTCGCGGCACCGATCCCGATCAACGTCATGGCCGAGATGCTGGGCGTACCCCGCGCCGACTGGCCGCTGTTCCGCGTCTGGTCGGACGAGGTCGTCCAAGGGGAGTACGTCAACAAGAACCGCACCAAGCGCGGCGAAGGTTTCGGCGGCGGCCACCCGGAATTCTCGGCATATGTCGACGACCTCATTCGCACGCGCACGACGCGCGACGACCGCCGCGACGACATGGTGACGCGTCTCATCCACACCGAGGTCGACGGCCTGCGGCTCACGCCGGTCGAGATACGCACCCAACTGATCAGCCTCATCCTCGGCGGCAACGAGACGACACGGCACTTGATCGCCAACATCCTCGCGCGGCTCGCCGTCCATCCTCAGCTGCTCGAGCAACTGCACGCGGATCCGTCGCTGATCGTCGCCGCGGTCGAGGAGTCGCTACGGCTCGAACCGCCCATCCATCAGATGCTGCGC
>JANMVY010000449.1:0-8574 GCA_031393535.1 Actinomycetes bacterium
GGCAGCACGCTGCCCCACGTGATGCGCACCCCAAGGTCGCGGGAGATCTGCGCAACCTCCTCGATCTCGAGCAGCGGCCCGTAGGTGATCTCGATGATGCCGCGGCCCACCTCGGCGAGCGTCTCGGCGAGTGCCCGCACCTCACGCACGTCCGCGAAGCGGCTCGGCACCGGTCGACCCTGAGGGCCCTGATGCGATGGCGCCTGTGAGGTCGAGATACCGATGGCACCCGCGTCGAGCGCGTCGCGCACCACCACGCAAATCGCCGCGAGCTCGTCGTCGGTCGCCGATCGCGAAAACGCGGCATCGGCACCCATCACGTAAAGGCGCACCATGCTGTGCGGCACGAACGCCGCGACATTGATGCGTTTGGGCAACGCCCGCACGGCGTCGAGGTACTCAGGGAACGTCTCGAAGCACCAGTCGATGCCGGTCTGCAAGGTCGCAAGCTTCATACCCTCGACGAGCTCGAGCGTCTCCATGATGAGCTGGCGGTCGCCGGGGCGAGCGGGCGCGATACCGAACCCGCAGTTGCCCTGCACGACGGTTGTGACGCCGTGCCACGACGACGGCGTCAGGTCGCTGTCCCAGAAGACCTGGGCGTCGAAGTGGGTATGGATGTCGACGAAACCGGGGCACAGCACGAGCCCGGTGAGGTCGATGTCCTCCGCACCGGAGACCGGGCCGATGTCACCCACCCGGGCGATGACCCCGTCGATCACCTCGACGTCGGCCGGCCGACGCGCCGCGCCAGTTCCGTCGACCACGGTCGCCCCTCGCAGTACGAAATGCATGTCGTCCCCTCTCCTGCCCGCGGCCCCCACGAGCACCACGAACCTACCGCGCCGCGACGCCGCGACGCCGCGACGCCGACGACGCCCGCCAGGCCCCGATCACGACGCCTATCGCCAGCTTCGCGGCCCGCGGCCACGCCGACCTCGCGACCGAGTTCGTGCAGGTGCTGCCGTTCTGGTCGATCAGCCGCAAGCTCGGCCTGCCCCTCGGTTCCGAGGACCGCCAACGTCAATGGGCGAGCGACTTGTTGAACTTCCCCCAAGACCCGATCGGCGCACCCCGCGCGGCCGACGAAGTCGGCGCGTTCCTCGCGCCGATCGTCGAGGAACGTCGCCGCGAC
Organism: Actinomycetes bacterium; assembly: GCA_031393535.1. Taxonomy (GTDB): domain Bacteria; phylum Actinomycetota; class Acidimicrobiia; order Acidimicrobiales; family WLNW01; genus WLNW01. Next base: position 1,136 of record JANMVY010000449.1, read on the forward strand.
CCCCAGGACGACGTGATCTCGCGTCTACTCCAAGGTGAGTACAACGGCGTGCGGTTCACCGACGAGGAGGTGTTCGCGCACGTGCCGCTGTTGTACGCCGTCGGCGCCACCACCACCTCCGATGGTCTGAGCACCCTGCTGCGCACCGTGCTCTGCGACGCAGAACTCCTTGCACGAGCCCGCTCCGATCGCGCGCTGCTGCCGCGCATCGTGCAGGAGTCGCTGACGACGAGCTCAGCGCCGGTGCCGGCCTGGTTCCCAGGCGAGACCGTGCAGGTGCGCGGCGGCTTTCTCGAACGGCTCGTCCTCGAGTTCGGTGGCGAGGGTGTCGTTCCACCGGTTGAGGAACCCGAACATCGCGACCACCGCGACCATCTCGACGATCTCTCCGTCGTCGTAGAAGCGGTGCAACTCAACAAAGTGCTCGTCGGTCACGGCGTTCGGTTGTTGGCCGGCGGCGAAGGCCATGCGCAACCCAGCACGCTCACCGTCGGTGTACAGGGGGCTCGTCTCGAACTCGGCGAGCGCCTCGAGCTTCTCCTCGGGCATCCCACGCATGAGCGACGCTCCGGCCTGATGCGCTTGGCAGTAGCGACAACCCGAGCCATAGCTCGACATGATGGCGAGCAATGACTTGAACCCCACGTCGACCGTGCCGCTGAACACGGTCTGGGCGAGCGCCCGGAAGGCGTCGAGGATCTCAGGGCGGTGCCCGAGGCTGAAGAAGCTGTTCGGGACGAACCCGATGAGCTTTTGCATCGAGTCGAACGTGTCCCTGAACTGCGGGAGATCGTCGACGGTCAGTGGCTTCACACGTGTCATCGCGATCCCTTGTCGAGTACCGGGCAATCGGTGTGTTCACAAGCGCACACCCCGGCCGAACTGCGAGACTCTCACGCATGAGCATCCTCGGCAACCGGGTCATCCGGAAAGAAGACCCCCACCTGCTCACCGGTGGCGGAGGGTACGTCGACAACATCGCGCTCGCAGGTTCGCGCTTCGTCACCTTCGTGCGATCGTCGGTGCCGCACGCGCTGATCACCTCGATCGACGTGTCGGGCGCCGAGGCGTCACCTGGCGTGATCGCGGTGTACACCGCCGACAACTTGGACTTCGGTCCGATCCCCGCACCGAACTTCTTCCCCAACATCGACCAGCGCTTCTACCGGTGGCCGCTCGCGAAGGATCGGGTGCGGTTCGTGGGTGAGCCGATCGTGGCGATCCTCGCCGACAACCGGTACGCCGGCGCCGACGCGGCCGAGCACGTGGTGATCGACTACGAGCCCCTGACGGTGGTCGCCACCATCGATCAGTCGAAGACCGGCGACGTGCTCTTGTTTCCCGAGATCGGCACCAACGTGTGCGCCGAGTTGATGATGCCCGATATCGCTGACCTGTTCGACGGCGCCGACATCGTGGTCAAGCAGTCGATGATCAATCGTCGTATCTCCCCCGCGCCGCTCGAAGGTCGCGCCTGCGCCGCGCAGTGGGACGGCACCCGACTCACCTACTACGCGTCCACCCAGGGCGTTTCGGCGACGAAGGGCGCGCTCCAGGCCCTGTTCGGGCTCGCCGCGGAGGCAGTGCGCGTTGTCGCCGCCGACGTCGGCGGCGGCTTCGGGGCGAAGGGCGGGGTGTCCCACGAGGAGATCGTCGTGACGAAGCTCGCGCTCGTCCACGGTGGCGTGGTGCGCTGGGCCGAGACCCGCACCGAGAACTTGCTCGCGATGGGTCACGGCCGCGGCCAGCAGCAAACCGTCGAGATCGGTGCCACGAACGACGGGCGCATCGTCGGCATGCACATGCACATCGACCAAGAGGCCGGGGCGTACGCCGACATCGGCTCGGGCCTGCCAGGCATGACGTTTCTCATGGCGTCGGGCGTCTACCGCATTCCGAAGATCGCGTACACGTCGAAATCATGGCTTTCCAACACCACGCCAGTGGGCGCGTTCCGCGGCGCCGGGCGCCCCGAAGCCGCATACGCGATCGAACGTACCCTCGACGTACTGGCGCGTCGCCTCGGCATCGACCCGGCCGAGCTTCGCCGCCGCAACTTCATCAGCGCCGACGCCTTTCCGGTCACCACCGCGGTGGGCACGGTGTACGACACCGGCAACTACATCGAGTCGCTCGAACGCACGCTCGCCGCGGCCGACTACACGGGTCTGCGCGCCGAACAGGCACGCCGGCGGGCCGCGGGTGAGCGCACGCTGCTCGGCATCGGCATGTCGAGCTATGTCGAGATCACCGGCGCGATGCCCGGACCCGAGCCAGCCAAGGTACAGGTGAACGCCGACGGGTCGGCCACGGTGTGGACAGGCAGCACGCCGCACGGCCAGGGTCACGTCACGAGTTGGGCAATGGTCGCGAGCGACCGCCTCGGCATCCCCATCGACCGCATCGACGTGCTGTGGGGCGACACCGATCGCGACCCGGCCGGCGGAGTCACCGGCGGGTCGCGTTCCGCACAGGTGTGCGGCGTGGTCGTCGGGCGTGCATCGCTGTTGATCGTCGAGCAGGCCAAGCAGTTGGCCGCCACACTCCTCGAAGCGGCCCCCGACGACATCGTGCTCGACACCGACCGCGGCGCGTTCCATGTGGCGGGCGCGCCCGCGATCACGAGGAGCTGGACCGACATCGCGTCGGCCGCCGGTGGCCCGCTCACCGCGGAGGATTCGTTCGAGGCCACGTCGCCCACCTACCCCTTCGGCACCAACCTCGCCGTGGTCGAAGTCGACCTCGACACCGGCCGGGTGGTGTTGCAACGGCTCGTCGGCTGCGACGACGCCGGCACCATCCTCAACCCGTTGCTGTTCGAGGGTCAGCTCCACGGCGGCATGGCCGCAGGCGTCGCGCAGGCGCTCGTCGAGGAGATCGTCTACAGCGACGACGCCAACCCGCTCACGTCCAACTTCGCCGACTACTCGGCCATCAGCGCGGCCGAGCTGCCCTCGTTCGAGCTGGTGCACATGGTGACACCCACGCCCATCAACGAGCTCGGCGCGAAGGGCATCGGTGAATCGGGCACCGTCGGCGCCACGCCATGTGTGATCAACGCCGTGGTCGACGCACTCGCGCACCTCGGTGTCGAACACGTCGACATGCCGGCCACCCCCGAGCGCGTGTGGCGCGCCGTGCAATCCGCGTCCCCTCCACTTCTGGCTGGTGCCGAGCGCTGAGTTCAGCGTTCAGGACCAGCCAGAACGACAATCCAGAACGACATGCTGGAGGCGGTGATCATCTCGACCACGCAACGTAGGGTGCCGAGCGGGCGCCGTTCGCCACGGGCTCACCTGGCCGTGGCCGCGGCGCGGGTCACGAGCGCGCTGTCGAAACGACTCGGGCGCGGACACGGCACGGTAATCGGTGGACGCGTCGCGCTGATCCTGCATCCGAAGCTGCTGGGCGAGCTCACGCGAGGGCGTGCGGTCACCATCGTCACTGGCACGAACGGCAAAACCACTACGACGCACTTGGTGGCCGAGGCGTTGCGCGCCGACCGCGAGGTCGCCTCGACGCGCGGCGCGAACCTGCCGACCGGTCAGGTCGAGCCGGCGATGTCACGCGCGCCCGAGCTGGTGCTCGAGATCGACGAGCTCTACGTGCCGCGTGTTGCAACCGAGGTGCAGGCGAGCACGCTCGTCTTGTTGAACATCAGCCGCGACCAGCTCGACCGCATCACCGAGATCCGCCGGATCGCCGAGGCGTGGCGCGACCTGCTGGGCGGCGTCACCTGGCCGTTGACCGTGATCGCGAACGCCGACGATCCGTTGGTGGTGTGGGCGGTCGGTGATCACGAGCCCGTCGTGTGGGTGCAAGGTGGGTATTGGTGGCGCGAAGATGCCGCGCTTTGCCCCGCGTGCGGCCGCGTGCGCCCCATCGCGGATGACGGCGACTGGCACTGCGCGTGCGGTTCACAGCGCCCCCACGTGGCGTGGTGGGTCGCCGACGGTGTGCTTCACGGACCCGGCGGGTACGCCGCGCCACTCGGCCTGGCGCTACCCGGGCGTTCGAGCGAGGCACAAGCCGCGTTCGCGCTCGCGGTCGCCACCACGCGCGGCACCGACCCCGATGCGGCGCTCGAACGCGTACGCGCGGTCGACACGGTCAACGGACGTTTCGGCGCGGTCGACGTCGACGGCCACCAGTTGCGCCTTCTGCTCGCCAAGAACCCTGCGTCGTGGAACGAAGCACTGCACCTCGTCGGGCGCAGCGACGCACCGGTGGTGTTGTGCGTGAACGCGCGCGGACCCGACGGCCGCGATACGTCGTGGTTGTGGGACGTACCGTTCGAACAGCTACGCGGTCGCACCGTGATCGCGAGCGGCGATCGTCGCCTCGACCTCGCGCTCCGCCTCGAGACCGCGGGTGTGGCGTGCCGGGCCGACGCTGATCCGATCGCCGCGGTGCACTCCCTGCCCGGAGGCGCAGTCGATCTCGTGGGCACCTACACCGCGTTCCACGACGTGCTGAAAGCGCTCGACGTTGCCTGGTGATTCGGTGGTGCGCATCGTGCACGTCTATCCGACGGTGCTCGGCCTCTATGGCGACCGCGGCAACGCGCTCGTGCTCGCGTCACGCGCGTTGCGTCGTGGAATCGCCGCCGAGATCGTCGCCGTGGAACCCGCCGAGCCAGTACCCGCGCACGGCGACATCTACCTGCTCGGCGGAGGCGAAGATCTCGCGCAGTCCATCGCAGTCGATCTGCTGCGCGCCGATGGCACCCTGGCCCGGGTCGTCGAAGGCGGCGGCATCGTGCTAGCAGTGTGTGCGGGCATGCAGGTGCTCGGTCACACGTTCAGCGCAGCGAGCGGTCTCGTGACCGGCCTTGGCCTCGTCGACATCACCACCGTCGTCGGCGCCTCGCGGGCGGTCGGCGAGCTGCTGGTCACCCCGACCGCCCTCGAGCTGCCCACGCTCACCGGCTACGAGAACCATCGGGGCCGCACCAACATCGGCGCCGACGCCCGACCGCTCGGACTCGTCGATCAAGGCGTAGGTACGGGGAACGGTGACGGCACCGAAGGTGTCGTGCAGCGTCGGGTGGTCGGGACGTACCTGCACGGCCCGGTGCTGGCTCGCAACCCCACGCTCGCCGACCTTCTGCTCGGGTGGGCGGTCGGTGCCGCGCTGGCGCCGCTCGCCGACCCGACCGCCGACGCATTGCGGGTCGAACGGTTGCGTGCGGTACGACGCTGAGCCTTTTCGCCGCGCGGCTCATGCGGCCGCCCCCACGTTCAGTCGTCCACCAGACGACGAGCGGTCGCCGGCGACTCGGCCCCGACCACGACTACGGCCAGTCGGGTGCGCACCGCTTCGAGCGAGCCGCCGGTGTCGACAGTGGCTGCGTCGGGCCACGGCTCGAAGGCAAGGGCGAGTGCAACGGTGACCTCGGCGGTGGCGTCCGATGCATCGCCACCGGTCTGTCGACGCGCCTCGACCCGTACGGCCGCGGTGTCGACATCGAGCACGCACTGCAACGCCACCACCCGCGCGTGGACCTCAGCTGCCATCGCAACCGCGCGCGTTCGCTCCATGGCGGAGCCCCAGGTGGCGTCGAGCACCACCGATTCGCCACGCTCGAGCAGCAGCCGGGCGCGGTGGACCAGCGCGGCATACACCCGGGCGCGAGCCGCGGGCTCGTACGCGGCACTGCCGAGCGGTAGATGGCGCTCGGCACCCGCGAGATCCTTGCGGATCTCGTCGGACGAGAGCACGGTCACCTCGTCCACGTCCGCGAGCATGTCGGCCACAGTCGTCTTGCCGGTGCCGGGCGCACCGCCCACGAGCACGAGTTGCGGCTGGGCGCGACGCAGGTGACGCGCACATTGCCGCAGGTACATCGCGGCGCGGCGCCCGGCCGATGCGTCACCCTGCTCGGCCTGCAGGCAACTCACCTTGGCGCGTACCAACGCTCGGTATGCGATGCAGAAGTGCGCGAGTGATCGCGGGTGGTGCTCGGCGCTGAACTCGGTGTACCAGTGCATCACCGCGTCGACGATCGGCCGGCCCGCGAGCCGTTCGAGGTCCATCGCCAAGAACGCGATGTCGAGCAGCACGTCACCACAGCGCAGTGAGTCGTCGAAGGCGAGGCAGTCGAGCACACGTGGGCCGTCGGGGAGGATGAAGATGTCATCGGCCAACAAGTCGCCGTGACCATCACGCGCGTAACCGAGCGCGATCCGCTCGGCGAAGAGCGCTTCGCGGCCCGCGAGGTAGCGCTGCGACAACTCCGCCACTTCGTGCAACAACGCGGGGTCGAGCAGCGAGCCGGCGAAACGCTGCACCTGGTCGAGGTTCTTCGTCTGCCACAGTTCGCACACTGCGTCACGCGTGGAGACCGACGCCGCGAACGACGACGGGGTCTGGCGGGCGTGGAACGCGGCGACGGTGCGTACGACGTCTCGCACCGCGTCGTCGAAATGTGGTGAGCCGACGAGGGCGCTGAGGCGCGTGTGCTCAGGCATGCGCCGCATCACGAGGAACGAGTCGACGATGTCGTCGCCCTCGCGAACATCGCCGACGCCGAGGTAGACGTCGGGCGCGAGGCGGCGGTTGAGCCAAAGCTCCCTTTCGCAGATCTCGCGACGCTTCTCGGGCGTCGACTGGTCGAGGAACTCGTTGGCGATCGGCTTCGGGAACTTCAACGCGCGGTCGCCCACGAGAACCACAGTCGAGATGTGGGTCTCGAACACGCGCGGTACGAGGGGTTCTCGATCCATGCTCGTAGGGTCACACGCGCGGCGCGATCACACCAGGGCACTAGGTCCGGTGCGCGCAGGACTTTCGCCCCTGCCCGCACGTGATCGTTGCCGACCATGATGTGCGCAGTCACGACGCGCGGATTCACGACGCGGGCCCGCGGAGGTCGTATGCCGTCTACTCACCTGCCCCCGCCGCCGCACGAGCGACGACCCACCGAGCCGCGACACCGTCACGGTTGGGCGTCGCGCCTTTTGCGCCGTGAGCCGGTGCCGTCGATCGACGCGAAGCCCACCGCCCCGCGTCCGACCCCGCGTTGGGTGCCGATCGCGGCGTGGATCGCGGGGGCCGTCGTGCTGGTGGTGTTGCTCGCACCGTTTGCCACGAAGTCGAGCTCGACGAAGGTCGATTTCACGACCTTTCTCACGAAGGTCGACAAAGCCGAGGTCGCGACGGCGTCGATAGACCCCGACGGACGCGTCTCGGGCAAGCTCGCGTCAGGCGACGCGTACACGTCGCAGATCCCCACGGCGATCGCGGGTGAGAACCTCGGCGAACGACTCGAGACCAACGGTGTGATCATCACCGGGAAGGGGCCCAGCTCGTCGTGGACCGGATGGATCCTGGCCTTCGCGCCCGTGCTGGTCCTCGTCGGTCTGTTCGTCTGGATGGGGCGACGCGCCGGGGGCGGCGGCGCGTTCGGCCGGATGTCGCACGCCAAGACGCAGGTGATC
>JANMVY010000471.1:0-1686 GCA_031393535.1 Actinomycetes bacterium
CCTTCGGCCCCCGCATCAACGGCATCAAGAAGAAACCCAAACTCGACGACATCGTCGAAAAATCGTTACGCGGCGCTGCCCTCTGGGACGAAGTCAAAAACCGCCTCAAGACCTCGGCCCTCGGCATGTCCGGCGGCCAGCAACAACGCCTCTGCATCGCCCGCACCATCGCCACCGAACCCGAAGTCATCCTCATGGACGAACCCTGCTCCGCGCTCGACCCCATCGCCACCGCACGCATCGAAGACCTCATGCAAGAGCTCAAGTCACGCTTCACGATCCTCATCGTCACCCACAACATGCAACAAGCCGCACGCGTCAGCGACCGCACCGCGTTCTTCAGCGTCGAGATCAACCCCGAGAGCGACACCCGCACCGGCGTCCTCGTCGAATACGACCGCACCGACAAGATCTTCTCCAACCCCACCGACGAACGCACCGAGAACTACGTCACCGGCCGCTTCGGCTGACACCCCACGCCCACCCCACCCGGCCCACTCGGCCCACCAGGCGGTCAGGCGGTCAGGCGGGTGACTCGACCTCGGCCTTGATGCGCTCGAGTGTGCGTTGCATGCCGTTGCGGTTGGTCTTGCCGCGGGCCCAACCGAGCAGCGCCCAGTAGAGGCGCAGCATGGGGACCCGGGCGAGCGTGAACGACTCGGTGACATCGGTGCCGTCGCCTGCCGCCTCGAGGTGATAGCGCCACACGTTGAGCGGCTTGCCGCCCGTCAGGACACCGAACGCGAACTCGCGACCCGGCTCGCTCTCGGTGACCACGCATGTCGTCCAATACGTCGGCCCGCGACCGTTGCGCTTCACGTGCCCACGGAAGCGGGCGCCCTCGACCGGGCCGGTCGCGCCGTCGAGCCACTCGGCCTCGAAGGTCTCGGGGCTGTAGCGACCGATCTTGGTGACGTCGCTCACGAGGTCCCAGACCTTGTCGGGCGACGCAACCATGTGGACTGTGACGGAGTCGTGCATGGCCCAAGACTACGGCGGCGACCGACCGCGCGTCAGCTGCGCGGAACGTCCTTCCACGGAGCGTTCTGATACGGATCGGGCTCGCGTGGCAGACCGAGCACGCGTTCGCCGAGGATGTTGCGGTTGACCTCGGAGGTGCCGCCTTCGATGGTGTTCGCGCGGCTGCGCAACATGCCGTGCACCTCGAAGGGCATCTTCTCATCGGCCGGCCATGCAGTGGCACCGACGCCGAGCAACTCGGCCGCGGCCATCTGCATGCGTTGGTTCATCTCGCCTTGATGCACCTTGCCGATCGACGACTCGGGGCCGGCAGGTCGCCCGACACGTGCGTTGTCGCGCACACGCGCATTGGTCCATTGACGCACACGCTCCTCGCACCACAAGCGCATGAGCTTCTGGCGCACCCGAGTGTCGCGCCACGCGCCGTTACGCCGCGCGAGCTTCACCAGATGTGCCACACCAGAGCCACCGATGCGCTCGACGCCGCCAGCACCCGAGCCGCTCACCATGGTGCGCTCACCGCCGAGCGCCGCGTTCACGACCTTCCACCCCGCGTTCACCGGTCCGAGCCGGTACTCGTCGGGGATTCGCACACTGTCGAGGAAGACCTCGTTGAAGTCGATCTCGCCCGTGATGTGCACGAGCGGTCGCACGGTCACCCCCGGCGCGTCGATGGGGCACGCGAAGCACGTGATGCCCTGGCGC
>JANMVY010000476.1:0-2447 GCA_031393535.1 Actinomycetes bacterium
AGTCCGTGACGGTCTGGGCACGCTGGAACCAGGCGGCGGTGGCGAGGTCGACGTGCACATCAGCGATTTCGCGACCGCCTACCTCGGCGGGCCGTGCACGACCGGTGCCCTAGTCGGGGTGTTCGCGGCGCCCACCGCACCATCGATGATCGACTTTTTCTGACCCGCCACATCTGCGCGAGCAGTCGGTCGTGGTTCGCCGCACAGGGGCCCGGGGCAAGCGGCTGATCCCTGCCGTTCGCGAACTACCCTGACCGCATGGACGTCGATCGGGTGTTGCTCGCTGCGCCGCGTGGCTTTTGTGCGGGCGTCGAGATGGCCATCAAGGCATTGGCCTGGATGGTGCGAGCGTTCGATCCACCGGTGTACTGCTACCACGAGATCGTGCACAACCGACTCGTGGTCAAACGATTCGAAGACCTCGGCGTGGTGTTCGTCGACGACATCGAAGATGTGCCCGCGGGCCGTCCGGTGATGCTCTCGGCCCATGGGTCCGCGCCCGAGGTCGTCACCGCGGCGCGTGATCGCGCCGGTTACGTGGTCGACGCCGTCTGCCCGCTCGTCACGAAGGTCCACCACGAAGTGAAAGTTCGCGCGCGGAAGGGCTATCGGGTGGTCTATGTCGGCCACGAAGGCCACGAAGAAGCAGTGGGCACCATGGCTGTCGCCCCGCACGCGATCCATCGAGTCGAAACCATCGACGACGTTGCCGCGCTCCCTCAATTCGACGAACCGGTCGCACTTCTCGCGCAGACGACCCTGTCGCATCGCGACTGGAAGAACGTGCTCGACGCAACCGCGGCCCGTTTCCCCGACATGTGGAAACCCGAACGCAGCGACCTTTGCTTCGCGACCACCAACCGTCAGAGCGCGCTCATGGCCATCGCAGCACGCTGCGACGCCGTGGTCGTGATCGGCTCGGCCAACTCCTCGAATACCGTCGCGCTCGCCAAGCTCGCGAACGAGTCGGGCTGCACACGTATTTTCCGCGTGAACAACGCCGACGAGCTACCCGACGACCTCACGGGCACCGTGGGCGTCACCGCGGGTGCAAGCGCCCCCGAAGACCTGGTCGACGCGGTCATCGCCCGGCTTGCACCGCGCGACGGGGTCGAGGAGGTTCGCATCACCGACGAGGCCGAATACTTCCCACCGCCACGCAATCTGCGTGACCTGCTCGCCGCGATCGATGTTGCGGCCACACTGGGCCTTGGTGGTCCGGTCGACGACCGCCCCGCGGTGAACGATCGCCAGCTCCACGCGAGTGACGTGCTCACGGCCCTCGCCCGCTGACCGTTATCAGCGCACGCCGGCGCGGTGTTGAGCCTCGTCGAAGAGGGCCTGCAACTCGTGCTGGAGCACCTCGGTCAGCTCGCGCACCACGCGACGCGGAACGCGACCGGTCGAGGGCGGCGGCGGCGGCACGATCGGCCGCCCGACGATCAACACGATCTTCTTCGGGCGGGGGAACCTGGCCCCCTTCGGCATCACCCGCTCGCTGCCACCGACGGCGATCGGGATGATCGGGACACCGGCACGGGCCGCGATGAAGGCCGGGCCGTCGAAGAGGGCGTCGATCGTCTCCCCGGAGCTCCGCGTACCTTCTGGAAACATGACGAGGGGCTCGGCCCGTTCGATGATCGCCTGACAGGCCCGCAAGGCCTCACGATCAGCGGTGCCACGCGCCACCGGAAAACCGCCGAGCGCAGTGAGATACCAGTTGCCGAACCGCGACTGCCAGAGCGTGTCCTTGCCCATGAACCGCAACCGGCGTCGCGTGACCCACGCGAGGATCGGGGTGTCAAGGTTGCTGCGATGCACGGGTGCAACGACGCACGCTCCCGACTTGGGCAGATTCTCGACCCCTTCGACGTCGACCCGAAAGTACAGCTTGGACACGGCGATGATGAGCAGCCGCGTCGAGCGGTACACCAGACGATCGCCACGGGTCATCGGTCGCCCGAGGCCCACAACGTGGTTCCCCGAGGGCTCAGAACGCCCAGTCAACAGATCTTCGGCGCTCACGGCAGGAGCTCCATGATGCGGTCGACGACGCGTTCGACCGTGAGATCGGTGGTGTCCACATGCACCGCGTCGGCCGCTTCGACGAGCGGATCGTGCCGACGACCCGAGTCGAGCGTGTCACGTCTCGCGATGTCGGCCGCAACCGTCTCGTACGAAAGGTCGCGAACCTCTTTGGTTCGCCGCGCCGCCCGCACCTCGGGATCGGCGGTGAGGTACACCTTGAGGATCGCGTCGGGAAAGACGACGGTTCCGATGTCGCGACCTTCGAGCACTCCCCCGCCGCGTCGCCGAGCCCAGGCACGCTGCTGATCACGCAACGCGGCACGTACCTTCGGGTTCGCGGCGACCACGCTCACAGCGCGTGTCACCTCGGGACCGCGTATCTCGATCGTCGCGTCGACTCCATCGACGCGTACGCCACG
>JANMVY010000565.1:0-3783 GCA_031393535.1 Actinomycetes bacterium
CGCGAGGTTGTAGACCTCGTCGGGACGGTGGGTGCGCAGCGCCTCGATGAGCGATACCTCGTCGAGCAGGTCGGCCGGCACGAGCTCGATGTCGTCTTGGATGTGTGCGATGCGTTCGAAGTTCACCGTGCTCGAACGACGTACCATGCCTACGACCTCGTAGCCCTTCGTGAGAAGCAGCTCGGCGAGGTAGGAACCATCTTGGCCAGTGACACCGGTGACGAACGCGCGAGGCATCCACACTTTGTAGCACCGAGCCCGGCCGGTTCCGCTCCTGTTCAGTAGCGATTGATGCGCGAACGCCAGTCCTCGAGCATGTCGACGAGGGTCGTCGTGATCGGGATCTCGGCCTTCCAGCCCGTGAGCGCGTGTAGACGCGTCGGGTCGCCGCGCAGAATCGGCACGTCGGCCGGGCGCGCCAATGCGGGGTCGACTTCGAGGCGTAGCGGCCGGTTGGCGAGACCCACCAACGTGTCGGCCACGTACTGGATGGTGACATCGCCCCCCGAGCAGATGTTGTACGCCGCGCCCGGCTCCCCGTGCTCGGCGAGCAATCGGTACGCGCGTACGACATCGCGGACATCGGTGAAGTCGCGTCGGGTACTGAGCGTGCCCACCGCAATCGTGTCGAGCTCGTCGCGCTCGGCCGCCGCTACCCGCGACGCGATCGCGCTGGCCACGAAACCGGGTCCCTGTCCGGGCCCGATGTGGGTGAACGGTCGGGCACGAATCACCGGCAAGCCGTACCCGAGGAACGACTGGAGGCACACGAGATCGGCCGCCGCCTTGCTCGCCGCGTACGGGCTGATCGGCCGGAACGCCGCGTCCTCGGTGAGCGGTAGCTCGGTCTCGGCCACGCGCCCATAGACATCGGCCGACAGCACGGCGACGACGCGGCCGACATCAGAAGCGCGCGCCGCAGCGAGCACGTTCACGAGCCCCTCGACGTTCGTGCGATACGTGCCGATCACGTCGGTCCACGAGCGCCCGACGTCACTTTGCCCCGCCAGGTGATAGACGACGTCGGCGTGGGACGCGCCGACGTGCGCGGTGATGCCGTACGGATCACAAATGTCGGGGCCACCCGAGGAACGGTCGATGGCGATGACCTGGTCGCCGATGTCCCGCAGGTGCGCCACGAGGTGGCGACCCACGAAACCGCTGGCTCCGATGACGAGCGCTCGCATACCGGTCGGGTGTCCCTCTGCCGTGACGCACGCGCACCATGCGCATGGGTTGGCCCGTTCGCTGCGCGCCACCGGCGCTCACGAACGAGATGCGGCGCGACGGTACAACGCGACGACGCCGGATACGTGAGCAGGCCAGGTGAACAGCCGCGCGCGTGCGGCGCCTCGTTCGATGAGCCCGCGGCGATGCGCGTCGTCGTGCAGCACACGGTCGATACCGGCCGCCAGCGCGTCGGAGTCATCGACCGCCACGAGCTCCGCGGCATCGGCGCACACCTCGGGAATCGCTCCGGCCCGCGTGGCGACCACGGGGGTGCCCGCGCCCATGGCCTCGAGCGGTGGCAACCCGAAGCCTTCGTACCGCGATGCGAACACCAACATGCGGGCTCCTCGGAGCAGCGCGGCGCGGGCTCCTTCGTCGACCATGCCGATGCGCACGATGCGGTCACGATGGGTCGCCGCGCGGACCGCGGCGTCGAACGCGTCGATCCCCCAGCCGTCGGGCCCGGCGATGACCAGGCGCAGCCCGGGCGTGTGTGCGGCGATTGCGTCGAACGCGCGGATCACGATCGGGTAGCCCTTGCGCGGCTCGATCGTGCCGATTGCCACGAGGTAGTCGGCACCACCCGCCATAGCGTGGCCGAGGGCGGGATCAGCGGCGGGGATGGTATCGACGCCGTTGGCCACGACGACTACCCGGTCGGGGTCGGCGCCGAAGACGTCGAGCACCTCGTCGCGCACGAACGACGACACCGTGTGCACGAACGCGCCGCGCGCGAGCGCCTTGCGGATCGCGGCCGGGTAGGTGCGCGTGTGCGTGGTGCACAGCTCGGGGTGGTGCACCGCGGTCAGGTCGTGCACGGTCATCACCCGCGCCGCGCGACGGCTCGGCGGGACGAGGAAGTTCGGCCCGTGGACCACCTCGACCGGCCCGGTGATCCATTCCACCGGTGGAACGCGGCTGTGGCGCCAGGCGAAGTGCACGGGACGGGCCGGGAGTGGACGATCGACCACAAGCACACCGGGTGGCACCGCCGACGCGAGGGCCCCGCGGCCCCGCCACGTGCAGGCGAACGCGGTGACGGCCAGGTCAGGTTCGGTCGCGAGGCCCTCGAGCAGCCGGGCGGTCATGATGCCGACACCCGTACGCGCCCCGAGCAGCGGCGTCGCGTCGTAGGCCACCCGCATGCTCGCTCCTCCCGATCTCCGGAATCTGGTCATCTGGCCACGTTGGCGGTGGGTGGATGACCAAAGAACGGCGCGTTCGACGCGGACTGTAGTGGGACGACCGCGGGTGGCGACTAGTCTTGCGCCCTCGTGGAGGACGTGGCTGACACCCCGGCGGACGGCGCTCGCGTCGTATCCGACGACACCTCCGCATCTGCGGACAGCGCTGCCACGGCGGCGGGCCCCTCGGTGCTGGCGGTGGTGGTCAGCCACGCGCCCGGTCCGTGGTTCGACGACGTTCTCCACAGCCTGGCCGATCAGGACTACGCCCGCCTGAGCGTGCTCGTCATCGACACGGCGGGCGATCCCGAGCTGGCGGACCGCGTGCAGGCGGTGTTGCCGGCGGCCACGGTGCTGCCCGCTGAAGCGACCGACGGCGGCTACGGCGCCGCCGCGAACCGTGTGCTCGACGAAGGACCGCGGGCCGCGCTGTACCTGTTCTGCCACGACGATGTCGCACTCGCCCCCGACGCCGTCTCCCATCTCGTCGACGAGGTCGTGCGATCGAACGCGGCCATCGTCGCGCCGAAGCTCGTCATGTGGGACGACCCGATCCGCCTCCAACACGTGGGCCTCTCGGTCGACAAGTTCGGGGTCTCGGCGCCCCTTGCCGACGAAGGTGAGATCGACCAGGCCCAACGTGACGCGGTCGCCGACGTCTTCGCCGTGCCGGGCGCGTGCCTTCTGGTGCGCGCCGACCTGTTCCGCACCCTTGGCGGCTTCGACGCAGGCATGCGATTCCGTGGTGACGATGTCGACCTTTGCTGGCGCGCCCAGATCGCGGGCGCCCGCGTGATGGTGGTGCCCGACGCCGTGGCGCGCCACCGTGAGCGCCTCGCCGACCGGCGGGTCATCGATGACACGCGCCGCATGGCCACGCGCCACGCGGTCCGCTCGATGCTGTCGTGCTGGGGCATCGGCCGGCTGTTGCGCATCGTGCCGCAGGCGCTCGCGCTCACCGTGGTCGAGGTCCTGTACGCAGTCGCGCACGGTCGGTTCCGCCACGCCCGCGAACTTCTGGGTGCGTGGACCTGGAACTTCGGCCGCCTCGGCGAGATCCACCGCCGCCGCCGGTCGATCGCGGCTTTTCGTCAGGTGAGCGACGCCGAGGTCCACGGTCTGCAGGTCCGCGGCAGCGCGCGGCTGCGCAGCTACTTCCGTGGGCAGCTCGGCCGCGACGACGAGCGCGTGTCGTCGCTCACCAACGCGGGACGCGAGCTCGCGTCATCGCTACGCAGCGGACCCACGCGCCAGGCGGTGGCGGGGCTCGGGGTGCTGACACTGCTGCTCCTCGTCGGCAGCCGCCGCCTCCTCGTCGACCCGATCCCCGCCGTCGGTGAGCTTCAGCCGCTCACCGGCGGTACCGGCG
>JANMVY010000579.1:0-2328 GCA_031393535.1 Actinomycetes bacterium
GCTGCTTGCCCGACCACGCGGCCAGCACGAAATACGGCGTGGTGTTGCGATTGCCGAAGTACCGGAAGTCGACCGGCTCGTCCCACTCGGTGAGGTAGTGGTCCTGATCGGGCATCTGCACGTTGATCGACGTACGCCAGCCGGTGATCTGCGCGCGCGGCCGGAACGGCTCGCAGTTCTCGACGAAGCGCTCGGCGCCATTGCGCATGAGGCGCGTGAGGAACCGGAACCACTCGGCACGCTCGAGGTCGCTCGCATCGGGGAAACGATCGATCATAGTTCCGGCCTTGGCGATGACCTGGCAGAAGTCCTGCCACGCCTCGCCGCTGCGAAGCCGCGCCGCAGCCGCGTTCTCGATGTCGGTGGTCGACGTCATGGATGCGGTCACCTCTCGCTCCCGTGCCGCGATCCCCGAGACGCGACAACGACCACTCTTGCACACCGCTGCCGCTTCACTGCCTGCATTACCGTGAGGCCATGACCGCCGCCCATAGTGTGTGTCCCGCATCGTTCGCCGCGGTGCGCACCGAATTCGACAAGAACTTCGCCGAGCGCGGCGACACCAATGCCGCATTCGCGGTGTACCTCGACGGTGAACTCGTCGTCGACCTGTCGGGGGGCGCGTGGCGGCGCGACAGCCTCGTCAACGTCTTTTCGACCACCAAGGGCATGACCGCGTTGTGTGCCCACCTCTTGATCGATCGCGGCGACATCGCACTCGATGCACCGGTCGCCACGTACTGGCCCGAGTTCGCACAAGGCGGCAAGGACGAAGTCACCGTGCGGCATCTGCTCTCGCACCGCGCGGGCCTGAACGCGTTCGCTCGACCCATCGCTCGCGACGATGTCTACGCGTGGCATCCCGCGTGTACCGCGCTCGCTGAGGCAGCGCCCTGGTGGACACCGGGGTCGCGTTCGTCGTATCACTCGCTGACCTTCGGGTTCCTCGTCGGCGAGATCATCCGACGGGTGTCGGGTAGCACCGTCGGCCGGTTCTTTCGCGACGAGATCGCCGGACCACTTGGCGAGGTCGACTTCTTCATCGGTGTACCCGCTGCACTGCATGCGCGAATCCTCGACGTCACCGGCGGTAGCGACAACCTGCCGGTGCCCGACGGCGCCGACCCATCAGTGGTCGCCATGGTGGCCAACCAGCCGTCGATCGGCCCGCAAACCGTCAACTCGGCGGCATGGCGAAGGGCCGAGATTCCCGCTGGAAACGGCCACGGTGACGCGCGGTCGCTCGCCCGCGTCTACCAGGCACTCGCGATGGGCGGAACGCTCGATGGAGCGCAGCTCGTATCGCCGAGTGCGATCGAGCTCATGCGCGAGCCGCAAACCCAGGGTGTCGACGGCTACATCGGGCTCATGGCGGGCGGCGCGCCCATGTCGTGGCGCCTCGGCTTCATGCCCAATCTCGGCCAGTACGGCCCGGCGGCGCAGTCATTCGGCCATACCGGGTTCGGCGGATCGTTCGCGATGTGTCATCCCGAGCGACGGCTGTCGATGGCCTATGTCACCAGCCGCCTCGTGACCGGCGAGCTCGACCTGCGCGGCGCGATGTTGGCGCACGCGTTCTACAGCGCGCTCGACCACTGAGCAACGCGAGCGACCTTCAGCGCCGGGTGCTGCGGTACTCGGCGACGATCGGTGCGAGCTCGGAGTTCGCGTCTGTCTCGCTTCGGCGGTGACGAGGCCGCGGCCATAAGGTGTGACGAAACGGAAGGTTGAACGATGATCCCTGATGACCTGAAGAGCATCGCCGCGAGAGCCGACGAGCTTCGCGCCAAGTACGAGGTCGAGCGCGACAAGCGCATCCAAAAGCGCCCCGAGGGCAACGCCCAGTTCCACGAACTGAAGGGCATGTTCGCCGACTTCGATCGCGATCCCTACGTCGAGCGCCTCGAGCGGCCGGCGATCGTCGAGGAAACCGACGTCGTCGTCGTCGGCGCCGGCTTCGGCGGCATGATGACCGCGGCGCACCTGTTCAAGAACGGCGTCCACAACTACCGCATCATCGACAAAGCGGGCGACTTCGGTGGCACGTGGTACTGGAACCGCTACCCGGGCTGCATGTGCGACGTCGAGTCGTACTGCTATCTCCCGTTGCTCGAAGAGACCGGCTACATGCCCAAGCGCAAGTATGCGCACGCGACCGAGATCTTCGAGTACTGCCAGCTCCTCGGACGCACCTTCGAGATGTACCCGAGGGCGCTGTTCCAGACCGAAGTGACCGATATGGTATGGGACGAAGCGGCCAGCCGTTGGCAGGTCACGACCAGCCGCGGCGACCGCCTCTCGGCCCGCTTCGTCGTCATTGCCGGTGGC
>JANMVY010000410.1:0-2163 GCA_031393535.1 Actinomycetes bacterium
CTCGACGGTACGTTCCCCGCGTTCATCCGCCCGCTACATCACGGCGGCACGATCCTCGCCTACCCACGAGCACCATTGCTCGCGTTGTTCGGCCCGAGCCCGCTGGTGATGAAGCTCACCGAGACAGTCGTGTACGCGGCGGCGTGCCTGGTGACCTGGCGCCTCGGGCGGCGGATATTTTCCGAGCGGGCCGCGCAGCTCGGCGCGGGCGTGATGTGGGTCTACCCGCCGGCGACGGTGTGGGAATCCACCAAGGTGATGCTGTACTACATGCCCGCGCTGTTGTTCGCCGTGTGCGCGTTGCTGCTGTGCGTGCGCCTCTACCAGGACAAGCGACCGCGCGACATCGCATGGCTCGGCCTCGTGTTCGGACTGTCGATGTGGAGTCATCCGATCGCGTTGTACGTTGCGGTACCGGCCGTGGGATGGCTCGTGGTCAACCGACCACACCTGCTGCGCGAGATGTGGCGCGCCGTACCGACTGGCCTAATCGGGGTGTTCCCGTGGCTATGGGCCAACCTGCACAACGGATGGGGGTCGCTCGAACAACCGACCGGGGCCGAGAAGTCGACGTTCTGGGCGCGGCTCACCGGTTTCTTCGAGGCGCTGCTCCCCCGGCTCGCCGGGTTGCGCAACCAGTACCTCGGCGGGTGGTACCTGGCGCCACTGTCGGGCATCGCCTACGCCGCGCTCATGGTCGCCGCACTTGTTGCGCTGCGGCGGTGGAAGGGCGAGCGCACCCTCTTGCTCACCGTCGCCATCGCGTACCCGTTCTTGTTCTCAGTGCCCCGCAACAGCGTGTTCGTCGACGAGCCCCGCTATGGCATGGCGCTGCTGCCGGTGCTGGCGTTGTGTGTCGGCTACGGCATCACCCGACTGTTCCGACCCCAGGTGCTGTCGCTGGCCGCGGTGGGTGCCCTCGCGTTGATCTCGATCGTGTCGCTACGTCACGTCGTGGTGCAGACCGCCGACGGGCAGCGTTACGACGTGCTGCGTCCCGTGAGCACCGACGAGCTATGGGACGAGCTCCGTGCCGAGCACATCGAAGTGGCCTACGCCGACTATTGGATCGGGTATCGCCTGCAGTTCGAGCAACGCGAGTCGTTCACCGTGTTGCCGCTCAACTCGTACTACCTCGACTACCGCTACACCGCGCCACCCGCCGGCAGCACCTACGCGATCTTCAGCACGGGTTCACCCCTCGTCGATCGATGGGTGCGCTTCGTTTCCGATCGCGGCCTGACCACCCAATTGCGGGCCACTGAGCACTTCGTGATCGTCGAAACCGACGCGCCGGTTCCGTTCGCGATCACGCTCGGCGTGCTCGATCAACCCGGCTGAGCGACCAGCGTGGCCCACGCGCCCCGGTAGGCTCAGCGCCCGTGTGGCATGGGAAGACGATCGCCGTCGTGCTCCCCACCTACCGCGAACGCGACAGCATCGCCCGGTGCATCCAGGCTTTCGAAGCGCTCGGCGTCGTCGACGAGATCCTCGTAGTCAACAACAACGCGCAGCCGGGTACGACCGACGAGGTGTGCCGTACATCGGCGCGCGAGGTGCTCGAACCGGTGCAAGGCTACGGCGCCGCTATCCGGCGCGGCTTGCGCGAGGTCGACGCCGTCCTTGTCTGCATCTGCGAGCCCGACGACACGTTCGAGCCGTCCGATCTGTTCAAGCTGTTGCCGTTCACGCACGAGTGCGATGTCGTGTTCGGATCACGAACGGTCAACACGTTCATCTGGAGCGGCGCCAACATGGATTGGTTCCTCCGTTGGGGGAACTGGGCCGTGGCCAAGCTGATCGAGGTGCTGTTCAACACCACCTACCTCAGCGATGTCGGGTGCACCATGCGAGTGATTTCGCAGGAATGCATCACGCGCATCACACCGGGCTTCGACAGCTTCGGATCGCGATTCGGACTCGAGATGCAGGTGCTGTGCGCCGTCAACGGTGAACGCATCGTGCAAGTTCCCGTGAACTACCGCCCACGCGTGGGCACATCGGCAGTGACCGGTAACCGAAAGCAGGCGTGGGACTTAGGAATCGAGATGATCGGTGTGGTGCTGCGCACCCGGATGCGAGCGAGTTCGGTTCGAGCCAAGCTCGGCAAGCGACCCGCATGAGCGACGGCTATTTCGACACGCGCTACGCGCACGACCCACG
>JANMVY010000611.1:0-2693 GCA_031393535.1 Actinomycetes bacterium
CCCGCCCGAGGTGATCGAGGCGGCCATCGCCGCCATGCGCGCCGGACACAATCAGTACCCGCCGCCGCTCGGTGTCGCCGACCTGCGGCTCGCCATCAGCGAGCACCAGCAACGGTTCTACGGCCTCAGCTTCGATCCCGACACCGAAGTGCTCGTGACGGCGGGGGCGACCGAGGCGATTGCGGCCACGATCCTCGCGTTGTGCGGCCCGGGCGACGAGGTGGTCTCGCTCGAGCCCTACTACGACAGCTACCCGGCGGCCATCGCCATGGCCGGCGCGCGTCGTGTGCCCGTCACGTTGCGTGCCCCGCATTTCGCGTTCGACATCGACGCGTTCCGCGCCGCGATCACGCCGGCGACGCGGCTCGTGCTGCTCAACACGCCGCACAACCCCACGGGCAAGGTCTTCACCCGCACCGAGCTCACCGCCCTCGCCCAGGTGTGCATCGAGCGCGACCTGATCGTCATGACCGACGAGGTCTACGAGCACCTCGTGTACGACCTCCCCCACGTGCCCCTTGCGTCGATTCCCGGTATGCGCGACCGCACCATCACGGTGTCGTCGGCCGGCAAGACGTTCTCGTTCACCGGGTGGAAGGTCGGGTGGCTGTGCGCCTCGCCCACACTCGTGCGCGCGGTACGCACGGTGCAGCAGTTCCTGACCTATGTGAACGCTGCGCCGTTCCAGCCGGCGATCGCAGCCGCTCTGCGTCTCGGTGACTCGTACTACACCGGGTTCGCGAACGAGTTGCGGGCCAAGCGCGATCTGTTGGCCGGCGGTCTGCGAAGCGCAGGCTTCACCGTGTACGAGCCGCACGGCACGTACTTCATCACCACCGACATCCGATCGCTCGGGGAATCCGACGGCATGGCCTTTTGTCGCGCGTTGCCCGAGCGGTGTGGGGTGGTGGCCATTCCTGCGGTGGTGCTCTACGACGACATCGCCGAGGGAGGTCCGCTGGTGCGGTTCGCCTACTGCAAGCGCACCGACGTGCTCGAGGAAGCCATCGCGCGACTGGCGCGCCGATGAAGGTCGCCGCAGTTCAGCACGACATCGTGTGGGAAGACCCGCCCCGCAACTTCGCGCGGCTGGCGCCACAGATCGCGGCCGCCGCCCACGCAGGCGCGCAGTTGGTGGCGCTCACCGAGATGTTCGCAACCGGGTTCTCCATGGCGGCGGAGCGCATCGCGGAGCCGGCGCATGGGCCCAGCACCGAGTTCCTCATTGCGCAGGCCCGCTCGCACGGTGTGTGGCTGTGTGCGTCGGTCCCCACACTCGCCCGACCCGGTGCGCGTACCGAATTGCCCACCAACGCGTTCGTGCTCGCCGCACCCGACGGTTCGGTGCAGCGCTACGACAAGCTCCATCCGTTCAGCTATGCCGGCGAGCACGAGCACTATGCGGCCGGCGAGCTGAGCCCCACCTTCGTCATCGAGGGCGTGCGCGTCACGCCGTTCATCTGTTATGACCTGCGGTTCGCCGATGATTGGTGGGCCAAGGCCGGCGACACCGACCTGTTCGTGTGCGTGGCGAACTGGCCCGCGTCGCGTCGAACGCATTGGCAGACACTCGCGCGCGCACGTGCGATCGAAAACCAGGCGTACGTGCTCGCCGCGAACCGCGTCGGCGTCGGCGACGGCGTCGAGTACGCCGGCGACTCGCTCGTCGTCGATCCGGTCGGCGAACTGCTCGCGGTCGCCGACGCCGACGTCGAGCAGGTGCTCGTCGCCGACATAGATGCTGCACGCGTGGCCGACGTGCGTCGTGCCTTCCCGTTTCTGCGTGACCGACGTACCCACGCAGTCGACTGAACAAGAATCCATGGCTGCTCTCGACCGTTTCCGACTCGATGCACAGGTGCCGGGCGTCAGCTGCGCGGGTCGGCTGCCCGGTCGATGAAGCACACGCTGCGCTCGTCGAACGCGTGTGTCGCGGGAAGTGTCGTATCGCCGTCGAGCACGCGCCGCAGCACCTGTCGCTTGTCGGATCCACAGACCAGCCACAGCACGTGTCGGGCTTGGCGGAGGGCGTCCGCGGTGAGTGTCATTCGGCGCACACCCCGATACGTGGCCGTCATGGTGACCAGGCCGGGCGCGATGCGAACCGCCGGCTGATCGGGTGGCCACGACGCAGTGTGGCCGTCGTCGCCGAGACCGAGGTGTACCAGGTCGAATGCAGGCAGCACCGCCGCGTATCTGCGGGCCGCGCCGGCGAGATCACGCGCGGTCACGTCCATGAGATGCACGTTGGCCTTCGGTATAGGCGCCCGCGCGACCAACTCGCGCTGCAGCGCGACCGCGTTGCGTGCGTCGTCGCCGTCGGGTGCGACACGCTCGTCGACCTGCCACACGTGCACGCTCGCCCAGCCGACGGAGCGAGACGCGAGCGCCCGCAACATCAGTGCCGGTGTCGATCCGCCCGACACGGCGAGGTGGAACACGCGGCGCGACGAAATGGCCGTGCGCGCGACGCGCGCGACATAGTTGGCCGCGTCGCGCGCCGCGCTTGGCGCGTCGGCGCGGACCCTCACGTCAACGGTGGATGCCACGTGTCGCCGGCGCTGCGGAAGATGCTTTCGGCTTCGGTCGGGCCCCATGAGCCACGTTCGTAGCTGCACACGGGGCCGGGGTTGTCGAGTGCAGGCTGCACGATGCGCCATGCCTGTTCGACCGAGTCGACGCGGGCGAAGCGG
>JANMVY010000624.1:0-2622 GCA_031393535.1 Actinomycetes bacterium
TGCTACCGCCGCCGGCCTCGACGCGCAGCTGCTGTCGATCCTCGCGGCCAACAGCCGCGTGCCCGACGCGACTCTCGGAGACCTGCGCGCGCTCATCGCAGGCGCCCACGTTGCCGCGCGGCGCGTCGACGAGCTCGTCGCAAGCTACGGCGCGGATGGTCTCGCCCGCGGCGTCGACGAACACCTGCGCCGCTCCGAGCACCTGATGCGCGCGGAGTTGCGCTCGTTCCCGCCGGGCACCTATCGCGGGTCGTACCAGCTCGACGACGACGGCATCCACCCCGACCGCACGTACACCGTCCGCGTTTCGGTCACGATCGACGGCGACCGAGCGGTGCTCGACTTCACCGGTACCGACGACCAGGTCGCGGCGTCGATCAACGCGGGATTCTCCCAGACCATCTCGGGCGCGCTGTTCGGTCTGCGCTGCTTCCTCGATCCGACGATTCCGATGAACGAAGGCTGCTTCGAACCGGTCGAGTTCATCGTGCCGCGCGGCTGTCTGCTGCATGCAACGCCACCGTTCCCCGGTGGGGGCCGATTCCTCGCCGTCTTCGCGGCAGTCGAGGCGATCTTCCAGGCGCTTTCGGTTGCGCGACCAGAGCGCGCTATCGCAGCATCGGGTCTGCTGCAGCCGTTCGCGCTCGACGGCCTCGACCCGCACGGACGTGCGTGGATCCACACCGCGTACGAGCTGGGCGGCATGGGAGCACGCGTCGGGCTCGACGGGGTCGACGCGGTCGGCGTGCACCATGGCGGCGGCCGCAATGCTGTGCCGCAATGCGAACCGCTCGAGTCGCGCTTTCCGTTCGTCGTTGAATGCGTCGAGCTCATCGCGGACTCGGGTGGCCAGGGTCAGTGGCGTGGCGGAATGGGAACACGGACAACGTTCTTGTTGCTCACCGCCGCACGCCTCACCATGCGCTGTGACCGGTTGCGCAATCCGCCCATCGGCGTCCGCGGCGGCCTTCCGGGTCGCGCCGGAGCGTATTTCCGCGTGACACCCGCCGGCGTGTGGTCGCGGCTGCCCGACAAATCGTCCGGCGTCGAGTTCCACGCCGGCGACCGGTTCGTGCTCGAGACTTCGGGCGGCGGCGGCCTCGGCGACCCGCGGGCACGCGACCCACGGGCAATCGAACGCGACCTCGCCGAAGCGCGAACGACGAGGTAGGACCCACGATCTCTCAGGCCGCGGAGCGTGTCGAAAGAAACGTCGTGAATCGGCAATCCGTTCCACCGTCCGCGTCGAACATGTCGTGATGCGAAATTTGCAGACTCTCAAGCGGTTAGTGCCGCCATGCGCGTGATGACACCCACGCTCGCCATTTGTTGTGCCGCGTTCGCGGTCGGCGTGGCGGGCACGATCTTCGATCTGGGCGCTGACGATGCGCCGGCGGGGACGTACGGCGACTCGCCGACCATCACGATCAAGGACTTCGCGTTCAGCGAGCTGCTGACCATACCCGGCACGAAGGTGGTCGTCACCAACCTCGATGTGGCGCAACACACTGTCACCGCCGACACGAAGTCGTTCACGTCGGGCCGTATCGACGGGAACGCGGTTGGTTCGTTCATTGCGCCTGTCGCGCCAGGAAAGTACCCGTTCTTCTGCGAGGTCCATCCCAGCATGCACGGACCCTTGGTGGTGGCCACGCCATGAACAGCTCGACCATCACACCGAACGTCGTCGGCTCCACGCAGGCACGACGACCCGCGTCGGTCCTGGCCCTGCTCTTCACCGCGGGCGCCGCCATGTCGATCACACTTGGCGTCTACGGCCGGGTACACGAACCCACGAACCGCAAGATCTTCCAGCTCGGTTTCTCGGGTATGCCCAACATGAAGATCTGGCTGGCCTCGGTCGCCATGGTGCTCGGTCTGCTTCAGTTGCTCAGCGCGCTCACGATGTGGAACAAGTTGCCCCTCTTGTCGAGCCGCCCGAAAATCGTGGCGCCGTTGCATCGTTGGGCCGGCACGCTCGCGTTCGTCGTCACCATCCCGATCGCATACCATTGCCTGTGGTCAATCGGTTTCAACACGCGTCTCGCGGGCGATGCCCACGATCCGCGCCGCCTCATCCATTCGCTGGCCGGCTGCCTATTCTACGGAGCGTTCACCACGAAGATGCTGTCGCTGCGCACGCGACGGTTGCCCCGCTGGATGTTGCCGGTCGTCGGTGGGCTCACGTTCACCGCGTTAGTCATCGTCTGGACGACTTCGTCGCTGTGGTGGTTCACCCGCGTCGAGTTCCCGGCATTCTAATATTCGCTCGAGATGTACCAACCCAGGGAGAAACCAATGAGCAAGGACCTCGCACCAATGGAGCTCGATGGCAGCATCGAGTGGCACGACCTTCATCCCGAGACCAAGAAGCTGCTTTCGCGCCGCAACTTCATGGGCAACACCGGTAAGGCATCGATCGTCCTGTTCGGTGCCTTCACCCTCGGCATCGCGGCGTGTGGTGACGACAGCGAGAAGAAGGCCGTGCCCGCCAAAGCAGCGTCGGGCGCGTCCGGCACGGCGAAGTCGGGCGCGTCCGGCACGGCGAAGCCGCTGTACGAACGCCTCGGTGGCAGCGCGGCGATCACCGCAGTCATCGCCGACTTCGTCGACAAACAGGTC
>JANMVY010000644.1:0-1981 GCA_031393535.1 Actinomycetes bacterium
GCCACGGGCAATCGGGAACGCACGTGATCCAGCCGATCACGCAGTCAGACCTTGCCGCCTGGGTCGGCGCGACACGCGAGTCAACAGCACGCGCACTCGGCCAGTACCGCCAGGCAGGACTTCTTCGCACCGGCCGAGGACACATCACGATCCTCAACGCTGACGCGCTCTCCCGCAGTCTGGCCGGCTGATCGCACAACCTCGAACGGGGCCCGCGATGAGCCGAACGACTCATTCCAGAAATCGCGGCACCCGGTCGCCGTTGGAACTCCTGCGAGCGGTCATCCGGACCGCGCTCACCAAGGAGAAGTCACATGATCAGTGCACGTATGATTGGAACTGCTGCGTTCGGGATGCTGCTCGGCCTCGTCGGCACCATGCCGAGCGGTCGGGCCGAGCCGGTTCGCACGGCACCGTCGAACACGACGGCCCCATCGACCACAGCCGCCCCTACGACGACGATTGCGCCGCCGACGTCGCGGCCGGCCGGCGCAACGTCTGGGGATCAGACCCCCTCGACGATCGACGGATCGTGCGCACTGCGGGGAGCGGGGGTCACGTGCACGTGGGCTTCCCCGTCCAACCCTGCGGTGGTGCGGGTCCTCGTGCTCCGTGGCGACGGAAAGATGGGGCGCGCGTTCGGGCCGTTTGCCCCCGTGGCCGGGGCCGCGACCGATGCCACGGTCCGGTCCGGCATCACCTACAGCTTCGTTGTCGTCGGGCTCGACGCGACCAACAAATCAGTCGCACATTCGCAGGGCACCATCATCGCGGTTCCGTGATCGACGCCTGCTCGTAGGCCCGATACCACCCATGCCCGGCGCCCGCAGGCCCGATACGACCGCCCGACAGCGATCGCCCGGTACCTCCTCCTGTGCAGCGCCGGGCATCCACCGGCACAGCAAACCGGCTCTCTACCATCCGGGCCACGAGAACGCACGGCATGATCCGCACCCCCCAATGACTGCCGAATTGCGATGACCGGTGCTGTTGGGACTGCGGACCGCGTGGACAGCGCAGCCGAGCGTGATCTCGTGGAACGGGCGAAGCACGACCGGGTTGCGTTCGCCGAGCTCTATCGGGCACATGTCGTTGCCGTGCATGCGTTCATCACCCGTTCGACGGGATCACGCGACGTTGCCGACGAGGTCACGTCGGCAACATTCGAACGAGCCCTGCTGGCGCTTTCGGCCTTTGAGTGGCGCGGCGGCGTCCGTCCATGGCTTCTCCGTATTGCCGCCAACGAGCTGACGAATCTTCACCGCGCCAGCGCACGGGCCACGGGTGAGCGGGCGCGACACGCCGCCACCGCAGCGCTCGACCTCACGACACCCGACGACCCGGCCGACGAACGGGCACGCGCGGAGCTGATCGCCGCGATCCACTCTGTGCTGCCTGCGCTCCGGCCCGTCTACCGAGACGCCATCACGCTGCGTTACCTCGGTGCGATGTCCGCTGGGGACGCCGCCGTCGCAATCGGCTGCTCCAAGGCCGCGCTCGCCGTAACGCTGCATCGCGCCCTCGGCGCGCTCCGGACCGCGCTCGCCGAGCATCAGCGGGGGCTGTCGGCATGACCATCGATCGCCGCCGACTTCTAGAGACGCTCAACAACATGGGTGCCGCCTCCCCGCCTCCGCCGGACACCGTCTTCGTCCGGGCTTTGGAAGAACGACTCATCGCCCTCCAGATGCACAACCCAGGGGTGCGATCGGTCCGAGACCGCTCCCGGCGTCGCGCTCCGCTGCGAACAGCGGTGTTGGCCGCTGGTCTCGTTGCTGCCTCCGGTGCCGCCGCGCTCGTCGCACCGCCGGTCGTACGTCACATCCGAGCGGCGCTGCAACGGTCGGTGCCGACTCCGCCACCGTCGATCAGACCTCCACTCGTGCCGCCGTCCGTGCCGCCGTCGACGGCACCGCTGGTCGCCGAACCGGCGACCGACACCACGTTCATGTCGGCAACGACACCGACGATGCCGGATGCG
>JANMVY010000699.1:0-7624 GCA_031393535.1 Actinomycetes bacterium
GTCAAGTATCGCCATGCTGCCTCCTCGCGCCTCGTCGGTATCCACAACGCGTCAGACCGCTCACAGACGAAAGGCGTGGGCAGAGCCCACGCCTCCTCCCGGTCGAGCGGATTACGCGAGGCCTCATGCTATCGGTCGCACAGGTGAAAAGGGGCTGACTGCCCCTGGCGCACCAGGGCCGAGGTCGCCACACTGTCGATGCTCGCGTTCAGACCCCGAAGGAGACAGCGCCATGACCAATCGACTCGTGCAGCGAGGCGCCGGATTCCTCGGCGCGAAGCGATGGCGCTTCATCCAGCGCAGCGGCCTCGCCAACCGCACCATCAACCGCGAGATCGACGTGATCGACCTCGCGAGCGTCACCAGCGCCGGTATCGCGACCAGCCGCCTCGACTTGACCACGGCCGAGTACCGAGCGTTCGTCACCGTGCCCGCGCTCGCGTTGTACGCCTGCCGGCTGCACCCCCAGGCCAAGCCGCTCGAGTACTTGACCACCGCACGACTCTTGAACCTCGCCGACGGCGACACGGTGCTCGACGCCGCAGGCGGTACGAGCCGCGAATACCCCGAGTCGCTCCGGGCGGCAACCGGCAAGACCATCGAGTTCATCTGTCAGGATTCCCAACTCGACGGAACGGTACGCGGCGACATCCGATTCGTGGGCGGCTCGATCGACGAGCTTCCCTTGGCCGACGCGTCGATCGACGCGATCAGTTGCCACCACAGCATGGAACACTTCCGCGGCGATACCGACGTGCGGTTCGTGCGCGAGATGATCCGCCTGTTGAAACCGGGCGGACGCCTCGTGGTCGTCCCGCTGTTCCTCGGGACGAAGTACGCCGAGTTGTGGAATCGCAGGCCCGAGACCGCGGCTGCGGCTGACGGTGCCGTGCAGATCGTCGACCGGCTGGGGTCGTTCTGCGGATGGGGCCCCTACGAGCACTTTGCGCGTGTGTACTCGCTCGATGCGTTTCGTACGCGCCTCCTGCAGGCGATCGGCGACACCGCTCGCGCCGAGGTGGTCGGCGTGTACCTCGACGGCGCGCCGACCCCCGATCTCGCGCACAACGCGTTCCAACCACGGGTCAACGGCCACATGAAGGCCCTCGTGCTGACGAAGACGGTCGACCTGTCCGGTCAGTAGCTTCGCCCGATGATCGCCACGAGATCGGGCTCGTCCTGGGACTCGGGCACGTCGCCGTCGGCTCGGAGCAGGCAGCGAATCGAAACAGCCGACGCGTTGAGCTCGGCCTCGCCGGCCTCGCCGATCGCCGACCACGGCGCCCGCGCGAAGCCGTGCTGTGCGGCGTCGCGTGCCTCGGCAACGCCCGCGACGTCGACGGTACGCGCGTCGCGGCGGGCGAGCGCGCGATCGAAGATCGCCTGTTGTACCGCGGCCAGGATCGCTGGCACCTTTGCCGCGACGTCACCTATCGAGCAGCTTTCCTTGGTGCCGTCATCGCGGCGAACGACCGTGACCACACCGTTCGCCAGGTCACGTGGCCCCACCTCGACGCGCACCGGCACTCCCTTCAGCTCCCAGTCGGTTGCCCGCCGACCGAAGCTCGACGAGACCTTGTCGTCGAGTAACACGCGTATACCGTGCGCAACGAGCTCCGCGGTGAGCCGGCGCGCGGTCTCGCCGGCGTCGGCGTCGTCCTTCACGAGCAGTACGACCACCTGATGCGGCGCGAGCGAGGGCGGCACCACCAGCCCGGCGTCGTCGCCGTGGGCCATGATGAGTCCACCGACCATGCGAGTCGACGTGCCCCACGACGTGGTCCACACGAGCTGACGTTCGCCTCTCTCGTCGAGGAACGTGGTGTCGAACGCGCGGGCGAAGTTCTGGCCGAGCTCATGCGACGTGCCGAGCTGCAACGCCTTCCCGTCGCCCATCATGCCTTCGAGGCAATAGGTGAACGTTGCGCCGGCGAATCGTTCCCGCCGGGTCTTTGCGCCGACGTACACCGGAATAGCGAGCACGCGGCGCATGAAGTCGGCGTACACCTCGTGGAGTATGCGCAGGGCGTAGGCGCGTGCATCGACCTCGGTCGCGTGTGCGGTGTGGCCTTCCTGCCAGAGGAACTCGGTCGTTCGCAGGAACATGCGCGGGCGAAGTTCCCACCGCACGACGTTCGCCCACTGATTGAGCAACAACGGCAGATCGCGATAGCTCTGGATCCACTTCGCGAAATAGTGGTTGATCACCATCTCGCTCGTCGGACGAATCACGATGGGCTCGTCGAGCACCTTCCCCCCACCGTGGGTCACCACGGCCAACTCGGGGCTGAACCCCTCGACGTGGTCGGCCTCACGCTTCAAGAAGCTCTCGGGGATGAAGAGCGGGAAGTACGCGTTGGCCGCGCCTGCGGCCTTGATGCGTGCGTCCATCTCGGCCTGCATGTGCTCCCAGATCGCGTACCCGTAGGGCCGGATGACCATCGTGCCGCGCACAAGCCCGCTCTCCGCGAGCTCGGCCTTCTGCAAGATGTCCTGGTACCACTGCGGGAAGTCATCGGCCTGCGGGGTGAGGATCGGCGCCTTACCGGATTTGGACGTTGCCATAGTGCGGTCAGGCTACCTACCGGGTTTCTCCGTTCTTCGAGCGAGTTGCATTCGTGGTCTCGGTGGAGATCGTGCGAAGAAGCGTGGCGGCGGTCAGCGTGACGCGGGGTGGTTGCGGTACTCGCGTGTGAGCAGATCGAGGCGGGCCCATAGATCGTCGTCGAGCGGTGACGCGAGCGCGGCGAGCGCGTCGGCGAGTTGTTCGGGCTTGCTGGCGCCCACGATCGGCGATGTGATAGCCGGCTGCGCGAGGCACCACGCGACCGAGAGTTGCGCAAGCGACATGCCGGCCTGCCCTGCGATCACCGTGAGCGCATCGACGGTGTCGAACTCGCGGTCGTGCCAATAGCGCGTGGTGTAGTTGTCGCCCGCCGAACCGAGCGTGAACCTGGTGCCCTCGGTGGGCACACCGCGTCGGTGCTTCCCGGTGAGAAACCCGCCGGCCAGCGGGTTGTAGGGGATCACGCCGACATGATCCTCGAGGCACAATGGGAACAGCTCACGCTCGGCGTTGCGATACAGCAGGTTGTAGCGAGGCTGCACCGAGTCGAAGCGCGCGAGACCGAGCGCCTCGCTGCGCCCGAGCGCACGAGCGAGCTGATACGGCAGGTAGTTCGAGCAACCGACGTAGCGCACCTTGCCGACCCGCACGAGATGGTCGAGCGCCGACAGCGATTCGTCGTGGCTGATCGACATGTCGGGCCAATGCAGCTGGTACAGGTCGATGTGGTCCGTGTTGAGCCGACGCAATGACGCGTCGACGGCTTCGAGGATGTGCTGACGGCTCGATCCCTGTTGCCACGGCCGTGTGCCGGTGCGACCTGCGCACTTGGTGGCGATGACGAACTCGTCGCGTCGACCGGCGAGCCACTTACCGATGATCTCCTCGGTGCGACCGACGGTGCCCAGCCCGCCACCGATCGGATACACATCAGCAGCATCGAGGAAGGTGATACCGGCCTCGGTCGCCGCGTCGAGGATCGCAAAGCTGGTCGCCTCGTCGCACTGGTAGCCGAAGGTCATCGTGCCGAGGCACAACCGCGACACCTGGAGGCCGGTTCGACCGAGTTGCACGTGTTCCATCGCGCGACCGTAGCCCCATGTGCGAGTACGACACGCGGAAGACATTTCGAAGCGCTCGATCGATTCCGGACCTACAACGGATCGGCTTCGAACCGTCATGGCCTCGGTCAATCCCACGCGGCCAAGGCCGCCGCGAACCGCGGGTGCACTCCTCGCAATGTGACCCATCGACCCGGAGCGTCAGCTACAGCACTCGGCAGTGCCCACGGCAAGCGTATGTGTGCACGAACAGCCACCCCGACGCCGATCGTCGACAACGCGAAAACGGCGAGCGCGATCGGTGGCAACCACAGCAGACCGAAGGTGGCCACGAACCCGAGTCCGCCGAGCCACCCGCACCACAGCCGCTGCAGCTGTAGGGCGTGCATGCGTTCGAATGCCGGCGCGCTCAGCGGCACCCGCACCAGGTAACGCACGCGCACCCGAACCCAGATCGTGATCAGGACCGCCACGCCCAACGGGCCCGCCAGCAAGAGCAGCCACGCCACCCCGAGCCGCTTCGGCACGACGATCGGCGCGAACCCGTCGGCGCGCTCGCCCGTCATGCAACAGACGCGCGGCATGCGCCCGACCAGCGCGTCGTTCACGCGAATCCGCACCGTCTCGGTCACGCCGATGCTCGACGGTGGGCCGAATCGACGTGCCCACACCTCGACTCGACGGTCGGCTCGTCGGACAACACGATTCGATCGCCGCGATCGCACTCGGTAGGGGCACACAGCATGGCCGGTTGCCGGCAGCTAGCCGCGAACGCGTTTCTTGATGAGTTCGATGCGTGAGCCCGAGTCATTCGCGTCGGCACCTTGCGCATCGAGCAGGCGCACGCGATCACGCTCGGCTTCACGGGCCGCCTTCGTGGTGTCGACCCGCGCAAGAGCGGCCTCGACACCGTGCTCCATGATGTACTCGGCCCAGTCGACCAGTGAGTCGACCATCTCGGCCTCGGGCACCACCGCGACGTTCTGACCCTTCACGAACAGGTGGCCACGCTTGTTGCCCGCGGCGATGCCGAGATCCGCGTCGCGCGCTTCACCCGGCCCGTTCACCACGCACCCCATGACGGCGATCTGCAAAGGAATCTGGCGATCCTTGAACGCTTCGAGCGCCTCGTTTGCGATCGCGATCACATCGACTTCGGCTCGACCACACGATGGGCACGCGATGAGGTCCACGTTCTTTCGCTCGCGAAGGCCCAACGCCTCGAGAAGCGTGCGCCCGGCGCGAGCCTCCTCGACGGGGTCCGCGGTGAGCGAGTACCGGATGGTGTCACCGATACCTTCGGCCAGCAGCGTACCGATGCCCGCGCTCGACTTTATGAGCCCGGCGAATGATGGACCGGCCTCGGTCACCCCGAGGTGCAGCGGGTGGTCGGTGACCTCCGCGAGCATGCGGTACGCCTCGATCATGAGTGAGACGCTCGAGGCCTTGACCGAGATCTTCACATCCTCGAAGCCGACCTCGTACAGGTACGCGAGCTCCTGCTGCGCGGACTCGACCATGGCCGCCGCCGTGACGCGACCGCCGTACTTTTCGTACAGGGCGGGGTCGAGCGAGCCGCCGTTGACCCCGATTCGGATCGGTACGCCACGCGCTTTCGCCTCTTGCGCCACGAGCTTGATGTGCTCGGCGCGGCGGATGTTGCCGGGGTTGAGTCGCAAGCAGTGCACGCCCGCCTCGAGGGCGGCGAGCGCCATCTTGTACTGATGGTGGATGTCGGCCACGATCGGCACGGGACTACGGGGCACGATCTGTGCGAGCCCAACGGCCGCTTCGATCTCGTTGCACGTACAGCGCACGATGTCGGCACCTGCCGCCGCGAGCGCGTAGATCTGTCGGAGCGTGCCTTCGACGTCGGCGGTCTTCGTGGTGGTCATGGACTGCACCGTGATGGGCGAGCCCCCGCCCACCGCGACCGCGCCAACCATGATACGACGCGTCGAGCGGCGCGGAAAAGGTGCGGTCACATCCATGCGAGTGCCTTTCTACTGTGCGCTCGGGTCGCTTGCGCGCCGAGCGTCGAGTCAGCCACCGATCGACGGCGGCTGGATGATGTCGCGGAACAACGCAAGCACACCGAGGAACAACATGATGCCTGCGACGACGTACGTGATCGGCAGCAGCTTCGTCATGTCGGCGAAGTATCGCTTGCCCTTGCGTGACCGGATGCGCTCATAGGTTGCTACCACCACGTGCCCTCCGTCGAATGGCAACGTCGGCAACAGATTGAATATGCCGATGAAGATGTTGAACAATGCGAACAACGCGACGAACTCGTCGAGGCCGTCACGGCCCGCGTCGCTCGCCACTTTGCCGAAGCCGTAGATCGACATGATGCGATTCTCGTCGTCGGACAACGAATGACAGGTGCTCGAGGTCGTCTGCCCGCCACCGGCTCGCACGGAGTCGGAGACGAACGACCCGACGTTTCTCGGATGGAAGAACTTCACGATGCCGCCGACCGCGGCGATGGTGACCCGACCGAAATCGCCGAGGCTCCGGCCTGCGGCAACGGCGGGGTTCTTGCGTTCGGTCTCGTAGTCGGGGGCAACGCCGAGAAACCCGTTCGTGACGAGGACGGCAGGCGGCAGATCCTGAACGGTCGCGTCGACCGCGCACAGCTTGTCGCGGCGGAACACCTCGATGCGGTATGAGCCGCCGACGCGCACGACGCCCACGAGAGCCGCGTAGGTGCGCACGTCGGCTCCATCGACACGTACGAGGCGGTCGCGCGACTCGAGGCCACGAATTGCGGACCCGATGTTGGCGTTGAAACGCTCGGCGACGACGGCGGACGACGTGATCGCTCGGCCATCGTGCTCGTAGACGACCATGGTCGGGACCCCGCTCGACCCGGCGAGCAAGGAGCCGAGATCACCGAACCTGCCCACCTCCTGGTCGCCGATCCGCACGAGCCGGTCGCCGCGGGACACACCGGCCTCGGCCGCGGGCGAACCCTCGGTCACGTCACGAACCCGCCATTGCGCGGTGGGCACGCCGAGAACGCCGTAGAGCACCATCAAGAGCAAGAACGCCTGCAAGAAGTGCATGCTCGAACCGGCGACCGCGACCGCGAGCCGACGCGGATAGGTGGCCTGGCGATACGTGCGGGCTTCGTCGTCCGGCTCGACCTCCTCGAGGTTCGACATGCCGATGATGCGCACGTACGCCCCGAGCGGAATGGCCTTGACCCCATAGGTGGTCTCGCCGCGGGTGAACGACCACAGCCGTGGGCCGAAACCGAGAAAGAACTCGGTGACCTTCATTCCGCTGCGCTTTGCGACCGTGTAATGCCCGAGCTCGTGGAGAAAGATCATGAGCACGATGCCGAGCACCGCGCCGACCACCCACCAGCTGACTGCAACGCCCAAATAGACGAGCGCGGCGACGAACACGAGCAGTGGCAGCGGACCATCGCGGACATCGCCGCGGGGCCGGCCGCCGACCGGCACGTCGGGCACCGGGCGCGAGGCACTCGCACCGGGCGCGCCCGAGGGGGGCGGGGGTTCGGTGACGATGCTCACGCGGCGGCCTTCCGGTCGACGATCTCGGCAGCCACCGCGCGCGCTCGGGCGTCCGCGTCGAGCACCGCTTCGGTGCTGTCGGCGGGCGTGGCATCCCAGCGGTCGAGGGCCTCCTCGAGTACATCGGCAATCGCGAGCCACGGAATGAGGCCTCGGAGGAACGCGTCGACCACCACCTCGTTCGCCGCGTTCAACCACGCCGGAGCCGTGGCCCCGGCCCGACCTGCTGCGTAGGCCAGACCCAGGCATCGGAACGTGTCGGTATCGGGGGTCTCGAAGTCGAGGCGTCGCAGCTCGCGCCAATCGATCGGTCCGTATGCCAGATCGAGTCGATCGGGGTACGCCAGCGCGTAACCGATGCACAACCGCATGTCGGGCTTGGAGAGCTGGGCAATCGTGGCCCCGTCGCTGTAGGTGACCATCGAGTGCACGATGGACTGCGGATGCACCACCAC
>JANMVY010000715.1:0-2094 GCA_031393535.1 Actinomycetes bacterium
CGTCCGCGCGCTGATCGTTGTCGGAGGTGACCCGCTCACGTCGCTCCCCGATACCACACGGCTCGAACGGGCCTTCGGGACGCTCGACGTTCTCGCGGTCGCCGACGTGATCGAGTCGGACACCGTGAAGCTCGCGACGCACGTGCTCGCGGTCGCCGGCCAGCTCGAGCGTGCCGACGTCAACTGGTTCACCGATCGCTTTTCCTCGGTGATCTGCGCGCAGCGCACCGACCCCGTGCTCGCGCCCGGAGCAAATCGGCGGACACTCGTCGACGTCTTGGACGACCTCGGCGAACGGCTCGGCCTCGAACGTGACACGCAGGGCATGGCGCGATGCATCGCCCGGGTGCCGGCCCTCGAGACCGAACGAGTCGTTGTCAGCGACCCGTCGCGCGTGCGTGGCTGGGTGCACGAACATGTGCTCCCGCTGGGTCGGTGGCGGGTCGCTCCGGCGATGTTGGTCGCGCAGCTTGCCACATACGTGCAGTGCGAGTTGCCGTCGCTCGTGGCCGTACCGCGAAGGGCCAACCGACGCATGAACTCGGCACTGCGCGACATCGGTCGTGGTCACGAGGACAACGAGGTGTGGCTCAATCCGCTCGACGCCGGAGCGCTCGTCGACGGCCAACTCGCCGTGCTCACCAGCGCAACAGGCAGCATCACCGCGACCGTTCACGTGACTGCCGACATCGCGCGCGGCGCGGTCTCGGTTCCCCATGGGCTGAGCGACCAGAACGTCAACCGCTTGACGACCTCGACGAACGCCGGCGTCGACCCACTCACCGGCATGGTGACCCAGTCAGGGATCGCGGTGACGGTCGCGGCTGCGACTCACGAGCCGAACGCCGCCATGACCTCGTGAGCGAACCGCACCAACATGTCGCGCGTGCCTTCGTACACGTCGCGCGACGCCGCCGCGCCGGGCCGGCCGCTGAGCCCGCCGCCGAAGCCCACGCTGATGTGGGTGCACCCCGTGCTCGCACGGCAGTCCTCGATGTCGGCGATCACGTCCGCCGGCGATCCGCCGAAGAACCGACCGCGCGCGATCTCAGTGTCGGGGACATGCTCGCCCGAGTCGATACGCGCGAAGAGTCGGCGCTCGGCTTCACCCTCGGTGGACACGCGCCAGTAGGCGAGTTGCCTGCCCACGAAACCGGGGAGGAACTCGCGCTCCATGGTCCGACGATCGCGACCGAGCCACACGTACCGCCGCAACAGCCAGGCGGGCGTGCTCGCGTGCTCGACGCATGCCTGCTCGTAGCGCTCGCGGAGCGCCACGATGCTGTCGGTGGTCTGCACCGGGTCGCACAACCAATGGGTACCCAGCCGCGCCGCGCGGTCTATCGCCGCCGCAGCGTTGCCCGCCACCCAAAGCGGCGGGTGCGGTTGTTGCACCGGCCGTGGGTGCACGGTGAGCGGCGCGAAGCGCCAGAAGCGACCTGTACCCTCGACGTCGGCCTCGGTCCACAGGCGGTGCAACAGTGTGAGCGACTCGTCCATGCGGGCACCCCGTTCGCGTAGCGCGGCGCCGAACGCCTGATACTCGTGCGGGTTCCATCCGCTCCCCACACCGAGCGATACGCGCCCTGCCGACACCTGGTCGAGCGTGGCCACGCGCTCGGCGACGTGTACCGGATGATGCAGCGGCAGCAGAAAGATGGCAGTCGCGACGCGCAGCGTCTCGGTGCGGGCCGCGATGCTCGCCAACAACGTGAACGGATCGCTGATCTGCCCATCCATGAAGTGGTGATGCCCGACCATCACCGTGTCGAAACCGAGCGACTCGGCAAGCGTGCACAACTCGAAGGTGCGACGGTACGGCTGACGATCGCCTGGGTCGAAGAACGGCAGCACGCTCAGCGAGAACCTCAGCGTGCTCCCGACGTGCATCTCGTTCATCCTCCCGTGACCCCCGCCAGTCTCGCAGAACGGCCCGCGGCACGCGACACTCGAGGAACGCACGGCGACCACCGACCGCGTGCGCAAGGGGAAGGGCGCCATGACCCACGAATCCGATCCGGCCTACATGCGGCTGCCGAAGCAGAGCGCGCACGCGCTGGGCATCGGCGGCGCGTTGATCTCGATGGTCGAACC
>JANMVY010000716.1:0-1700 GCA_031393535.1 Actinomycetes bacterium
CACGCTGATCCGTCAACACGGCCTCCGGGCCCGGGTCGAGCGGCTCGCTCCGGCGAGCGGGAGAGACCTTCGGTACGACATACCCTGTCACCGGAGGCCCACGTGTCGCTCATCCCCGAATCACTCGTTCTTGCCACGACGACGTCGCGTGGCAACTTCGTCGACCTCGACGTGCCGCCGTGGGCGTGGATCGGGCTGGGTGTCGCGTTGGCGCTGATGCTCACAGTCGACCTGATCCGTCATCGCGACGATCACGAACCATCGCCTCGTGAGGCAGCCGTCGAAACGCTGGTCTGGATCAGCTTCGGCCTGGCGTTCTCTGCGGTGATGGCCATCGGTTTCGGCAGTCAGGCCTTCGGCGAGTACATCTCGGGGTACCTCATCGAGAAGTCGTTGAGTGTCGACAACGTGTTCGTCTGGGCCATCCTCTTCTCGTCGATGGCGATCCCCCTGAAGTACCAGCACCGCGTGCTGTTCTGGGGCATCTTCGGAGCGCTCGCGCTCCGCCTCGTGTTCATCCTGGTCGGCTCCGCGCTCATCAGCCGGTTCTTCTGGCTGCTCATCGTCTTCGGCCTG
Source organism: Actinomycetes bacterium (assembly GCA_031393535.1). Lineage (GTDB taxonomy): Bacteria > Actinomycetota > Acidimicrobiia > Acidimicrobiales > WLNW01 > WLNW01. Next base: position 577 of record JANMVY010000716.1, read on the forward strand.
TTCCTCGTGTACACGGGCGTCAAGATCATCCGTCATCGCGACGACGAGGGCGACGACGCGCGGACCACCGGCCTCGGGCTCCTCAAGCGCTTCATGCCGGTGAGCGACACGCTCGATGGCCACAAGTTCTTCACGCGTGTCAACGCGAAGCGCGCCGCGACTCCACTGCTTGCGGCACTTGTGGTCGTAGAGATCACCGATGTGATCTTCGCGCTCGACTCCGTGCCCGCGGTGCTCGCGGTGTCGAACGAGCCGTTCATCGTGTTCGCGTCGAATGCGTTCGCCATCCTCGGCCTTCGCGCCATGTACTTCTTACTCGCGAACGCACGCCAGCGATTCCACTACCTCTCGCACGCGCTCGGTGGCGTCTTGGTGTTCGTCGGCATCAAGATGACCGTGAGCCACTGGTTTCACGTCAACACCTATCTCTCGCTCGCCGTCATCCTCACCATGCTCGTGCTCGCCGTCATCTTCAGCGAGCGCAAGACACGGCGGCTGCGCGCCGGTTGAGCGCCGAGCGGCTCAGGTGCCCTCATCGCCTTCCGGAAAGCGACAGCCCGTGCGGCTCCGGTGAAACGCCTGCGCTGTTCGCGCCCGTCGAAACCACCGACGCGAGCTCGGCGCGTGTGAACTCGCTCCACTCGTGCACCGGTTGGGGTGAGATGCGTACCGGTCGTTCGTTCACACAGCCTCCGTGGCTACCGGACCGAGACTACGCTCGGGGCGAGCGCGCACTCCACGGGTCGGCCGGCGACCTGGCGAGCAGCGCAGGAGCATCCCATGCCTACCGGCGTTGTCATCTCGGCCGACTCCCACGTGATGGAGCCGGCCGACCTCTGGACCGGCAGGCTCCCGGCGTCGTTGCTCGACCAGGCGCCGCAGGTGCGCAAGAACGAGGGCCGACCGGGGTACTCGTTTCACGCGCCGGGCCTACCACCGTCACAGGTGTCGGGTGCGTGGGGCGCCGGGCGAAGCGGCGAAGACCTCAAGAACCATCTCGAGAACGCGGGCTACGAGTCGGCCCGACCATCGGGCTGGGACCCTGCGGAACGCTTGAAGGACCAAGACGTCGACGGTGTGAGCGCCGAGGTGCTCTACGGCACACTCGGCATGCGTCTCTATCG
>JANMVY010000718.1:0-1725 GCA_031393535.1 Actinomycetes bacterium
GGCGAGGCCGAACTCGAGCGGTTCGTGCTCGCGAACGCCGACACCGCGCGCTTCGACCACGTGCTGTGCGCGCTGTTCCACAAGCGCAACCTGCGCGCGCAGATGCTGCTCGGCCCCGCGGGCTCCGCGATGGCCCATCACGCCCGCATCCAGATGTTTCGCGACTAGGAGGCCACACGATGCACGACTGGGGATTGGTGCCAGAGGACGACATGTTCCACGCGCCTGAGTCGGATGAGCCGTGGTGGACCGAAACGGTGTGGTTCTCGTGGATGGTGCCCGAGCGGAACCTGCTCGGGTATTGGTACACGGTCTTCCGGGCGAACCTCGGTGTGGTGTTCGGCGGCGTGTTGGTGTTCGACCACACAGCGGTGTTGCCGTGGGAGATCCCGGTGTTCGACTGGCATTGGCACCAACCGATGCCGGCCGAAGTCGATCTTTGTGACCTCAACGTTCTCAATGGCATGACGTTGCGCTGCGAGGAGCACGGCCGCCGTTTCCGCTTCGGCTACGAGGCCGATCACGTGTCGTTCGACCTCCGGTTCGACGCGTTGATGCAGCCGATGCTGTCGCGCAAGACACCGCCCTTCAACCACGGCAACCACATCGACCAACCGGGCCGGGTTCACGGCCGGTTCGTGCTGCACGGCGAAGAGATTCCGGTCGACCACATTGCGATGCGTGACCGTTCGTGGGGTCCACGCGTGCCGCGCCGCCAGCCCAAGCTCGGGTACTGCCACGCGACCGCGGGCGCCGACAGTTCGTTCCTCACCATCACCGTCGATCGCAAGGGCCACGACGGTCTGGTCGGTGGATACCTCATGCGCGACGGGCTGTGGGCCAAGCTCATCGAGGGCGAGCGAACCGTGCGGCGCGATGCGATGGGTCGACCCGCCGAGGTTCGCCTGCGGGCCATCGACGAGCTCGGCCGGCCACTCGAAGCCACGGGCACCACGGTGAGCCGCCAGGTTTTCACCGCATACCCCGACATGTTCTGTTGGAACAGCCTGGCGCAGTGGCAGTACGACGGTGTCACGGCGTGGGGTGAAGATCAAGACATCTGGCATCCGCGCAAGTGGCGCGAATACGCGGCGTCGATCGGCGCGCTCGTCCGTTGACCCGGGTGCCCCCGGTTCTCCCCACGCTTGCCCGCAAACCGCCCTGGTGGCGGGTGGGGGCTACGGTGATCGGGGTTCGGCTGCGTGAAAGGGGATCCGCGTGATCGCGAGCGAGTCACTCGATTGGATGGTGTCGGTCGACGACCACGTGCTCGAGCCGCCGGGTGTGTGGCACGACCGTGTGCCGGCCCGCTATCGCGAGGTCGCGCCGCGTCTGGTGCAGACGGACAACGGCGAGTACTGGGCATATGAGGACCGCCTCGTGGCCACTGGCGGGCTCGCCGCGTGCGCAGGGAAGCCCCGTGACACGTTCTTCACGCCCAACGCCATCAGCTATGCCGACATGTTGCCCGGCTGTTACGACATCGCAGCCCGCGTCGAGGACATGAACGTCGGTGGCATCCTCGCGTCGTTGTGCTTTCCGTCGTTCCCGCGATTCTGCGGCCAGATCTTTCACGAGGCGAAAGACAAGACCCTCGCGTTGTTGTGTGTCAAGGCCTACAACGACTGGATGATCGACGAATGGTGCGCGTACGCGCCCGGCCGGTTCATCCCGCTCATCATCGTTCCGTTGTGGGATCCGCAAGAGATCGCCCGCGAGATCGAG
>JANMVY010000737.1:0-4512 GCA_031393535.1 Actinomycetes bacterium
GCGTGAGCCTGCACCTACGCTGACGGCCATGCGTGCCCGGGTGTCCTTTGTTGTCCTCGCGCTTGTCGTCGGGGGATGCGCCAACAACTCCGCCGATCGATCGGCCTCGGCCTCGACCTCGACCACCGCGAACACCAAAGCGGCCGCTCCCGCGCCCGAGGGGATCGATGGGGTCGTCGCGATCGCTGCGGTCGACGCGAAAACCGACCAGTCGCACGTGGCCGGCAAAGTCACGTACGCGACCGTGCCGCCGACTCGAGGGCCCCACAACGCGCTTTGGCAGAACTGCGGCTTTTACACCAAAGCGGTGATCGACGAGAACGCGGTGCATTCGCTCGAGCATGGAGCGGTGTGGATCACCTACACCGAGGCCGCCGACACGGCGGCTCGCAACAGGCTCGCAGCACTGGCCAAGGCGAACCGCTACGTGCTGGTCACGCCGTACCCTGCGAACCCCGCTCCGTTTATCCTCAGCGCGTGGGGGCGCCAGCTGAAGGTCGACTCGATCGACGATCTGCGCGTCGCCCGTTTCATCGACGTCTACGCGCAGGACGGGCCGACGGTACCCGAGGTCGGTGCGGCGTGCTCCGGTGCGCTCGGCGTGCCGCCAGATCGGCCGGCCACGCTGGCCTCGTGAGGGGCGCCGAGCCGTCTCACCTCGCCCAGTGCGCGAGCAGTTCGCCGTGGAGTAACCCGTTCGTTCCGAGACCTGATCCACCGGCGGCGGTGACGGTGCCCGTGAGGTCCGTGAAACGACCACCGGCCTCGGGCAGGATCGTGAGCATGGCGGCCACGTCGTAGTACGCGACCTGTGGGTCGATCATGGCGTCGACGCGACCGGTGGCCACGAGCGCATACCCATAGGCGTCTCCCCACGTGCGCAGCTTCACCGTCGAGGCCATCTCGGTCAGGTGGGCGGGGGGCCAGTTGTCGAGCCCGCTGGTGCACACGTACGCGCCGGTGAGGGACGCTGTTGTGCTGACTCGGCATGCGACGCCATTGAGGAAGCACCCGAGACCGCGACCGGCGTACACGGTTTCGCCGAGCGCGGGCAGATTGATGACCCCGATGGCCGGGCCGTGCTCGTCGAAAAAGGCGAGCAGGTTGGCGTACAACGGCACTCCGTGCGTGAACGCCTTCGTGCCGTCGACGGGATCGAGTACCCAACGATTCGCACTGGTACCGCGATGGTCGGGTTCTTCTTCACCGATGATCGAGTCGGTGGGGTGACGCCGGCCGAGCTCGACTCGTAGGAGGCGCTCGGCGGCTCGATCGGCGATGGTCACCGGCGAGCCGTCGTTTTTGGTATCGACCCGCAGCGCCGACGATTGGAACCATCGGAGCGTTTCGCGACCCGCGGCGCGGGCGAGCTCGACGGCTTCGTCGAGGCGAGCAAGGGCGATCGCGGGTACGGCCACGCGGCGAGCCTACGGGGTGCTGCGCGGCCGCCGAGGCACGAAGGCCGCCGTGCGAGCGACATATGCCGCGTACTCGGGCTTGCGCTTGTGCAACGACTTCTCGAGGAGTGCGACCCCGGACACCCGTACGAGCAAGAAGGTCATGAGAAGGGGACCGACGAGCCCGAACCATCCGCGCGGTCGCGCCACGGAGGTGATGAAAATGCCCCACCACACGATGCTGTCACCGAAGTAGTTGGGATGGCGGGTGTAGCGCCAAAGGCCGTGCTGGAGCACGGCGCCCTGGTTGTGCGGGTTGGCCTTGAAGCGGACAAGCTGGAGATCGCCGATCGATTCGAATGCGAAACCGACGAGCCACACAGACGCCCCGATCACGACGAGAAGGTCGAACGCGTCGTCGCTCGAATCGGATGCGGCGAGCATGACCGGCAACGACACGAGCCACGCGGCGATTGCCTGTACGAGAAAGACGCGTGCAAGGCTCTTCCACCAGAATGTCGGGCCGATTCGCCGACGCATTGCGGCATAGCGGAAATCTTCGCCGGCGCCATGATTGCGTAACGCGAGGTGAACGGTCAGACGCACGCCCCACACCACGACGAGCATCGTGGTCACGACATGGCGCACGCGGATCTCGGGTGCGCTCAGCAGAGCCGCCACCGATGACGTGACGAACGCCAGTCCCCAGACGATGTCGATGATGCTCACGTTGCGCAGCGGGATGCTCACGAGCCAGCTGGCGAAGAACAACACCGCGAGAGCGACGGCGGCGGCAGTGAGCGGATGCATCAGCTCGACCCTATCCCTGGCCTGGTTCCTATTTGCGCGCCGCGACTGAACGATCGAGCGCGTGCCATTGCTCGTACAACCAATCGACGCGGGCCTCGCGGTCGACGGGTACCTGCGCACGGGGGATGCGCCACATCCAGACGCGGATCGGCGTACGGAACGGGACGGCGCGGCGAATCGCGCCGAGCGAGTTGAACTGTTCGAAACCGAGATGGCCCAGCACCACGATGTCGGCGTGTGGAGCGCCCTCGAGCAGCGCGAGCGTGCCGGCGGGCCGCGGCGGGAGTACGTGTTCGAAGTGCTCTGCACGTTCGGCGAGCTCGGGTCGTGAGCCGTTGCGGAGCCGTTCGATCGAACGAATGCGACGCTCAGGCGTGAAGAACGTGCCCTCAGGGAAGATGACGACCGAGGTACGGTCATCGAGCCCCGTTGCGATGGCTCGGAGCGCGGTGAGCTCACTGCGGTTGTCGTCGGCGTTGCGTTCGACGAAATGGTGCGGCAGGCGGTGCCCGATGAGGTCGATGCACGGGCTCCACATCAAGGCGCGTTTCACCACGTAACGGGTGTCGAGCCGCAACAAGTTCCCGAGCAGTACAGCGGGGATAGCGGCGTCGCCAATACTTGTGTGACGGCCGATCACGATCGCGTTCCCGCGCACCGCCGGGGTTGGGTCTTCGACCTGAATACGCAGGTGCAGGGTTCGTTCGGCCGCCGTGAGCAACGCACCGGTCCACCAACGCTGCAACGAGAAATGCGCGCGTTGCGCGGCCCGCGTGTGGAACAGGCGCCCGCCGGCGAACACCATCCATGCGAGACCTGCTGCGGTCGTGCCGACGAACTCGATCACGACTGCCAAGATGGCCATGGCGGTGAGCCTGACGTGTGGCCATCCGCGCCGGTAGGTGAAAACGTCGACTAGTGCCGCGGCGGCAAACAGAAATGGGGCGAACATGACCGCGAGCACCATCGCGGCGACGACCGCCGTGATGCTGATGCTGCGGCGGCGCAGCGCGGATCCGCCGACGGGCTGGCGCTCCGTGCTCGCGGCGCTCACGCGATAGCGCCCTGCGTGCGTAGATGGGCGATGGCCAACGCCGAGAAGCCGTGCTCCTCGAGCACTGCGTCGGTATCGGCGCCGGGGTAGGCGGGGGACGGGCGGCGCGGATCGCCTGGCGTACGAGATAATCGTGGCGCGATCGCCACCGCGGTTGTGTCGTCGACGAACGCCGCACGTGCGACGTTGTGGGGGTACGCCCTCGCCTCGGCGAACGTGAGCACCGGCGCAAAGCACGCGTCGGTGCCTTCGAGGAGCGCGCACCACTCGTCGCGGGTCTTCGTACGGAACGCCGCGGCGAAACGGTCGCGTAGCTCAGGCCAGCGCGCGCGGTCGTATTGCGCCGGCAGGTTCTCGCCCGTCAAGCCCAGCTTGTCGAGCAGCAATGCGTAGAAGTGCGGCTCGATCGGCGCGACGCTGACGTAGCGGGCGTCGGCGGTCTCGTACACGTTGTAGAAGGGTGCGCCGCCGTCGAAGAGGTTGTCGCCAAGCTCCTCGGTGTGCATGCCCGAGGCGGCCATGGCGTAGTAGGGGGCCAGCAACGCGGTGGTGCCGTCGACCATGGCCGCGTCGACCACTTGGCCACGACCCGTTCGCTGCGCTTCGAACAGCGCGCACACGACGCCGTAGGCCAGCGAGAGGCCACCACCCGCGAAGTCACCGATGATCGTCAGCAGCGGAACCGGTGGGCCGCCAACCGGACCGATGGCCCTGATCGCTCCGGTGATCGACTCGTAGTTGAGCGAATGGCCCGCCGTGGGCGCGAGCGGGCCGTTCTGGCCCCAACCGGTGAGGCGACCGTAGACGATTTTGGGGTTGCGGTCGAGGATCGCTTCGGGTCCGAGACCGAGACGTTCGACGACACCGGGTCGGAACGACTCGAGGAAGGCGTCGGCACCTTCGGCCAGGGACAGCACCGTTGCGACGCCGTCGGGGTGTTTGAGATCGACGGCGATGGATCGACGACCGCGGTCCCACGAGGAATGTGGTCGCATGGTGCGATCCTCGGGCACGTCGCCCAGGCGTTCGACGCGGACGATGTCCGCGCCCATGTCGGCGAGTCGCAGCGACCCGTACGGGAGCGCGCCGAGACCCGCCAGCTCGATGATGCGGATGCCGTTGAGTGGGCCGTTCATGGAACTGTTTCTACCGGCTCGTAGACCCAGCGTGCAGATCGACGAGACGCACGCTGAACGCGCCGTGCCGCACCCGATTCACGTTCAGCAGGATCGCGGTGAGGGTTTCGACACC
>JANMVY010000822.1:0-2046 GCA_031393535.1 Actinomycetes bacterium
ACGCTCCGTCCATCGGCGCCGATCCCTGTGAAGATCGTCATCGCCGGCGGGTTCGGTGTCGGCAAGACCACGCTCGTGGGCTCGATCTCCGAGATCGAGCCACTCACGACCGAAGCGGCCATGACGAATCGCTCCGTGGGCATCGACGACACGTCGAAGGTCTCCCGCAAGACCACCACCACCGTCGCGATGGACTTCGGCCGCATCACGATCGAGCACAGCCTGATCCTCTATCTGTTCGGGACACCGGGTCAGGACCGCTTCGGTTTCATGTGGGACGACATCGCGATCGGCGCCCTCGGTGCCGTGGTGCTCGTCGACACTCGTCGGATCGAGGACGCGTTCCCCGCGATCGACTACTTCGAGCGGCTCGGCATGCCCTTCGTCATCGCGTTGAACCGTTTCGACGGCCGCCAGCCGCATGCTCTGGACGCCGTGCGCCAGGCGCTCGACGTCGACGCAGACGCGCCGATCTTCGAATGCGACGCACGCGAGAAGGAATCTGTGAAGGTCGTCGTGCTCACCTTGCTCGACGTGGTGCTCCAACGCGCGATGGCGCGTGCCGGTCGCTGAGCTGCTGCACGCATCGAACACGGTCGGGGCCGCGGTCGTGATGGCCAGGTCGGACTTGGCCGTAGCCTCGCTCGGGTGATCTTGATCGACGCGGATCGCGTCTCCATGAGCCGACCCGGTCGACCACTGTTCGCCGACCTCTCCGTCACGGTGGCCGCAGGTGATCGGCTCGGCATCGTCGGGCTCAACGGCAGCGGGAAGAGCACGTTGTTGCGTGTGTTGACCGGGGTCGAGCCACCCGAATCAGGTGTGGTGCGCCGCGGTCGCGACCTGCGAATCTCCGCGCTCGACCAACGCGCGGCGCTGCCCGACGCACGTGTGCGCGACGTCCTCGGCCCGAGTTGGGAGGTCGCCGCGGTCGCCGATCGACTTGGGTTGGCCTCGGTGCTCGACGCGCGGACATCCGAGCTCTCGGGCGGCCAGGCGAAACGCGTCGCCCTCGCGCAAACCCTTGTCGCCGACTGCGATCTGCTCGTGCTCGACGAGCCGACGAACCACCTCGACATCGACGCGATCGCCTGGCTCGAAGACCGACTCGTCGCGTTGCGCGGTGGCCTCGTGCTCGTGACCCACGACCGCCATTTCCTCGATCGCCTCACGAACCGCATCCTCGAGCTCGACCGCGGCCACGGGTACGTACACGATGGCGGCTACGCCTCGTATCTCGAGAACAAGGCCGAGCGCGAGGATCGCACGGCGTCCGAGGAGTCGACCCGGCGCAATCTCGCGCGCCGCGAGCTCGCGTGGTTGCGGCGCGGTGCACCGGCGCGCACACGCAAGTCGAAGTCGCGAGTGGAGCGTGCGACCGAGCTGATCGAGACTCGACCCGATGCGCCGGCACGAACGAACGAGCTCGATCTGTTGTTCGCGGGCACCCCGCGCCTCGGTGATCAGGTGATCGAGCTGCATGGTGTGGGTCATGCGTTCGGCGAAGCACCGTCGCTGTTCTCGGGTCTCGACCTCTCGCTCGATCGTCGTGAGCGCATCGGCATTGTCGGCGCGAACGGCACCGGGAAGTCGACGTTGCTCGACATCATGGCTCGTCGCCTCGTGCCCACGTCCGGCCGGGTGGTGGTCGGGCCGACTGTCTCGATCGGGTACTACGACCAGGTCGGTCGCACGCTCGACCCGAACCAACGCGTGCGCGAAGCGGTCACTGGTGGTGCGCGCGATGCCGATTGGCGCGACGCACGCCTCATGGAGCAGTTCTGGTTCGACGGTGACGCGCAGTGGGCGCCCATTGCGTTGTTGAGCGGCGGCGAACGCCGGCGATTGCAGCTGCTGCTCGTTCTCGCCGCGCGTCCCAACGTGTTGTTGCTCGACGAGCCCACGAACGATCTCGATCTCGACACCTTGCGGGTACTCGAGGACTTCCTCGAGTACTGGCCGGGCGCGCTCGTGGTCGTGAGCCACGACCGCGCGTTCCTCGAACGCTGCATCGACGATGTGGTGGTGCTCGACGGCGATGGCGGC
>JANMVY010000826.1:0-1873 GCA_031393535.1 Actinomycetes bacterium
TTTCTCCGGCCCGTTGTTCGGCTACTTCGCGGGCCACATCACCTACATGGGTGCGTTCGTGATCACCCCCATCTTGCTGCGAGACGGGTTCGGCTATCGCGAGGCCGCCGTCAGCGCGGTGCTGTTGATGCGCCCGCTCTCCTACAGCCTCACCTCGCCGATCGCGGGCGCGTTCACCTCACGTGTCGGCGATCGCGTCGCGGCAATCAGCGGTGCCTTCCCGCTCATCGCCGGAGCGAGCGCATTCGTGCTGGGCGCGCACCTCGGGTCGATTCCCGTGGTGGTCGTCGGCCTCGTCCTTTCGGGTGTCGGGCTCGGTGTGGTGACTCCACCGTACGTGTCGTCGCTCACCGGCGCGGTACGCGAGAGCGAGCTCGGACTCGCGAGTGGCCTGTTGCAGATGTCGGCCAGCCTGGGCACGGTGGTCGGCATCCAACTCGCGGTGATGCTGCTCGGCGACGCGAAGCCCCACCCCAACGCGGACTTTGTGACTCCTTACGCCGTAGGGGTCGGCGCGTCCCTGGTCATGCTTGCGTTTTCGCTCCGTTTGCGTCGCCGACGCGCCGCGCTCGCGGAGGCGCCGCCCTGACGCTGGCACGTGACGTCAGGCGGTGCGTTCGAGAAACTCGACGTGATTGCCGTCGGGGTCCTCGACCATTGCGATGCGCACCTTCGCAATCACCTCGAATGGAGCCGCCACGATCACGGCGCCGGCGCGCACGCATGCCGCGTGCACCTCGTCGAGGTTCGTGACCGTGAACGTGAAATAGCGCAGGCCCGTTGCCGCGGCCAATCCACCACGAGGGTTTGCCGCGGTTGGAGGTGGTTCAGGGGCGACGAGCTTCACCAGGGTTTCCGCGGCCCACAATCGGTGCATCACGCCACCACCCGGCACCGGGTTCTGTCCTTCGTGATACAGCCCCAGCGTGTCGCGATAGAACGCCAGCATCGCGTCGAGATCGCGCACGACGATGCCGAGGTCGACCCCGGCCTTGCCGATGTGCATGGTCATGATCGCCTCCTGGTTGAGCGCGGACCCCGTGTCAATCGACCGACCCCGGCGCGGCGCCCTTCGGCGCGATGAACACGGCTTCACCCTGCGCGCACACGAGGCCGGTATCGACCACGACCAACTCGCCCTTCGCGAAGGTCTTGCGGCCCTCGCCGCGGTCGAGCCACGACTCGTAGCGCAACGGGACGTACAAGGGCGTCGGTGAGACGTAGCGCACCGCCAACGAGCCGGTCATGCCGCCGGTGCCCGAGAGCGCGACAGCCTGGCCGAGCACGAGATCGAACGCGGCCGCGATGAAACCGCCCTGCACGAGCCCCGGCAGACCCTCGAAGCGCAGGTCATAGGTGACCTCACCGAAGGCATGGGCACCGTCGTGGCGCAGCACGATCGGCGGCGCCACCGGGTTCACCGGCCCGGCCAGCGGATGGCGACCCGTGCCGTTCGGGCGGATTCTGTGCCCCTCGGGGCGATCCTCGAGCCGATATCGGGTGGCCGGACCGTGCGCAAGGCCCGCGGCGAGCGCCTCGAGCCGGCCGACCAGCAGGTCGATGTGCTCCGCCGGTGTCGCCACGTCGAGCAGCAGGTTCGAAATTTGCACGATCGCGCGGGCCAACCGGTTCGCCGGGTCGGCGGGATCGGCCCAGGGGCCGGTCGCGAACGACCCGAAGAACGCCAAAGGGTCAGAGCCCGCAGGCCCTCGTGGTGCGTCATCTGTCGGCGCCATGGCCGTGGACCCTACCCCGCCGTGCGACGCCGATACCGAACTCGCCTCAAGTCGTCGTGGCCGCTTCCGATGAGATCCACAAGGAGCCGTCGATGTCCCAGCGCGACCGTCAACGAATTCAGGTCCACGTCGTGCAG
>JANMVY010000057.1:0-2467 GCA_031393535.1 Actinomycetes bacterium
TCACCAGACCCGCCGGCTCCGACCCTGCCCACGCGAGCCCGTCAGTCATCAGCGCCAGCACGTCCTCATACGAGCCCTCCGAGTGCAACGCCATACCCATCGCGAAATACGCCATCACCCGCGCCGGCAACAACCGCGACCTCAACTCGGTCCGGTCACACTCGGCGATCACCTCATCGACCACATCAGGCGGGAACACTCGCGCCAACAAGCCAACAGACACCAAATCCGACAAACGCGTCTGCGTCTCCGGCTTCCTCCACCCCAAACGCGCCATACCACCAGTGTGGTAGGCCGCTGGCTGGTCGTCGTCGCTGCCGGTACCGGACGCTGGCCCTCGGGTTTCTCGTCCGTCTCGTGCAGGTAACGCCGCTTGGCCAGCGGCCCCCTTTCAAACCGTGCATGCGGTTCTCCCGCACACGGCTTCCCGACATCGTTCATCGCAGTGCATGCGCGGGACGGGGCAGCGGTTTCACGCGCTCGAGCCGGTACACGCCGATGCTGTGGAGCCACTCGTGATCGAAACGACTCCAGTTGCGTCGGCGTTGAAGCCCGTGTTTGTGACTCATCCAGATCATGAGCCGCTCGTGCACGTACGTGTCGACGTCGGCGAACTTGCCTGCCGAGTTGCCTCGACGGAAGTAGTCTGCCGCTCGGTACCCTCGACGCCGGGCGCGGGAATGTACGTTTCTGGCGGATTGGCCCGGCGCTTCGATCTGCTCGGTAACGTGTGGCCGTGCAACGCCAAGTGAAAGCGGTGGCTGTCGACGTCAAGCGGCCGGGAGGCGTAGATATGCGACGCGTTGGTGGCCTACTCGTGGTGCTCGCGTTGTCCGCTTCGGCGGGCTGTTCGGACTCGACGTCAGGCAACGCCGACCCGCTTCACGGTGTGAGTGAGGCAGTCGCGGCGCGCTTGTGTAGAGATTCCTTCGCTGGTGCTGAGGTGTTGCGGACCGCCCGCCAAACGGGAATCCCTGACGGGGTAGACGCGGCGGCGAGCGGCTACGAGCGGTTGGCGGCAGAGGCAAGCAGCCTGGGCGCGAAGGCGTTCGCGTCCGAGCTGTCCGATGCCGCCAAGGCAGCTCACGCCCTCGCCCAGAGCAACCGTGACCTGTTGGCCACTGGATCGTCCGGTAGCTCATCGGAGCTGTTGAACGGGAGCTCGGCGGCGCTCATGACGAAGGTCATGAAGCTCCAGCTGCCGGAAACGCAGATGGCGCTGGCCTGCTACAGCCGAGGGCGCACCCCGTTCGGAAACTGACTACCGTCGCCGCTTCGTCGTGCGAACCGTCGTACCCGGGAGCCGCGACCCGAGCTGCCGTTCGGCACCTGCGCGATGGTGCGCGCTATCGGGCATGTTGTGCGCGTCAAGCCTTGCGAGGGGACTGCGTTCGGCGCTCTCGACGGCCGGCGCGGCACCGGCAATGGGTACCTTTCGCACCTGGCTCGGTTGAGCGGCAAACTTGGCCCGTGAGAGCCGATTCTTCGCGTTGGTCAGCGGTCGCGATTGCGTGTGCTGTCCTACTCACCGCTGGCTGTTCTGCTGGCAACGGTTCGCTGGGATGCCTAACGCAGGATCCTGAGTCGGCGTCGGTTTTGTCTACATCGGTGGCGCCGACGACTTCGGCGGTCGAGGTCTCTGGAGCGCCGCAGGTGCTCGGAGTGTGTGGAACTGCGGAGGGCCTGGTGAGGTACGTCGATCAGTCTGGGTTCGCTTCGTTCGAGGACCCGGTGACGAATCCGTTTGCCGTCAGCACCGCGATCCTCGGTCAGCTACGAGCGGTCACCGAGCAGATCGCGGCTCGAGACGCAGCCTGTCCCCCCGTGTAGTGGCGAGCTGGGCGTGTATGGGCCCGGCCCGTTCTCCGAATTGTGCGTTGTGGTCGACACGGATCATCGCCACGTCACATTCTGCGAGGACGCGAACCAGGTGACGGTCGACGTGACCCAGGTCGGGGTGAGGACAGGCGTGTCGGAGTCCGATGTGGATGTTGCGGTCGCGCTGCTGTCGTTCGCTGCGACACACAACCAGACCGAGGCGTCACGGCTGCGCGACCGGCGCGCTTGGGGCTCGCTGGCTGAGCTGCGATGCGGCGCCGCACTCCCGCACACGAGCATCATCATCACGCCGGCCCCAGCCCTGACCCGGATTTGGCTAGGCCCCTGTTAGGGCATTGCGCCCACGACGAAAGCAGCGAGCGGCTGAGAGGTTGACCGCCTCCACGCCGAGGCGCACGAACGACGAGGCCGGTAGCGAAGAACTGCCGTTCGGGCTGGTCGGGTTCGGCAGTTTGATGGCGGGGTTCTGCGCTACCCCGCAGCCGGCCGTGGGCTACCGCTCGGGCCTGTTCCGACAACGTAGGGGATGACGGGGCGGGTCACTTGGCTCGTGGAGTCAGTACTATCGGCCATCGCGGCGCTGCGCATCGGGGGTAGTGGTATGAGCATGCGACGTCGATTGGTGTTC
>JANMVY010000459.1:0-4421 GCA_031393535.1 Actinomycetes bacterium
CGCCGCGTACACGACTGTCTCGGTGAGCTTCATCACCAGCGGGCTCGGGCCGAACAACGCGAGCAATGGTGCTCGTGGGTAGGCGAGGATCGTGCCGCCGTGATGTAGCGGGCGGATGAACGCGGGGAACGTACCGTCGAGCACCTGGCGGCTCACCAACGCGCTGGTTGCCTCGTCGGCGTCGAACGCGCCGATCGGGCTCTGCAACACGTACGCGCGCAGTGCGATGCCGGCCAGCGCGATCGCGGCGAGCTGTATCGGATGCAGCCCCGCCGCAGGTCGCGACACACACCCACGGTGTGTGCGGTTCGGCGCGGTGGTTGTCGACTCGGCGATGGTTCCGGTGTTCATGTTGTGCGAGCAGCGGCGGTCATGAGCTCCAGTCCCGACCGGTCGGCGGCTCACGCTAGAGCCTCGGGTGAGCGCCTGTGAGCATGCGCGGCGCTCACACCCGGTGTTCGTTGCGCGCAAATCCCCCGTATCGGGGAATGAACGCGCAACAAAGGTGGAACGAAGGTGGGTCGAAGGGGGTGTCGGCGGCAACCTGGTTGTGCTACGCCATTGGGATGCCACCGCCGTTGGAACCCGCGCCGCGCGTGCGTGTGGTGGTGTTGAACCACAACGGCGGCGAGCGTGTGGTGCGTTGCCTCGACGCCCTGGCACGTACCGACTGGCCCAAACACGCGCTCGAGATCGTGCTGGTCGACAACGCATCGACCGACGGCAGCGACACCCGCGCAATTGCCGCGCATCCGCGAGTCGTCGTCATGCGCACACCCGAGAACATCGGGTTTCCCGCGAACAACGTCGCGTTGCGCGACCTCCGAGACGTGGCGTTCGTCGCGCTCGTGAACAACGACGCGTACGTTGAACCGGGCTGGCTCGCGCCGCTGGTCGACGCTCTCGCGTCGGACTCCACCCTCGGTGCCGTGAACTCTCTCGTCATGTTCGCCAACGAAACGACGCCGACTGTCAACAACGCGGGTAACGAGGTGCTGGTGAACGGCTACGGCCGCGATCGAGGCTTCGGAGCCACCGACCTCGATATGTACGCACATGATGCCGACGTGTTCGCGTGGTGCGGCGCCGCGGTGCTTCTGCGGCCAGGCTACCTCGCGGACGTCGGTCTGTTCGACGAGCGATTCTTCCTCTACTACGAGGACACCGATCTCTCGTGGCGCGGGCGCCTCCGCGGGTGGCGCTACCGGTGCATACCTGCATCGCGTGTGCGCCACGACCACGCAGCCTCGGCCGTGTCGGGCTCTTCGCTACAGCTGTTCTACACCGAGCGCAATCGGTTGCTCATGCTGGCGAAGTGCGCACCGATGTCGCTGGCCGCTTCGGCCATCGTGCGGTTCCCGCTGTCGACCTTGTCATACGCCGCGCATGGTGACCTGCGACGCGCGTGGGTGCACACGCGGGCCTTCGGGAGCTTCGTCTGCCTCGTGCCGTCGAGCCTGCGTGAGCGCCGCCGGGTCCGCCGCAGACGCAGTGTGGACGATGCCGACGTGCTGGTGCTGCTCACGAACGTTTGAGCGCCCGCTTGCGCGCCGCGATCATCAGCCTCACCGGTCGGGTGTTCTTGACCTTGCGCAGCCGAGCGCGGATCCATTCGTCGCGTTCGAGTTCCGCGCCGAGGCTCGCCGCAAGCGCGCGCGTGGCCGCGAGCTCGATCGTTGCGGCCTCCGCCCGCGCACAATCGTGTTTCGCCCGTTCGAGGGCCACCCACGCCGCCGCGAGCGCATGGCGACTCGCCGCGTGACCCATGGCCCCGTTGGCCAGGGCATCGCGCATGGTCCATGTGCCTTCATCGTCGATCCGCGCTCGTTCGGCGATCGTGTCGCAACGTTCGATCGAGGCGCGTTGTGTGGCCTCGTGCGCCTTGGCGCGTTCGAAGCCCGCATCGGTGAACACGAGACCGCTCCGCCCGGCCAGCCGCCAGGCGAGCGAGTCGATGGTGACGGACGGATCGTCGGCCGCGCCGGCGACCACCAGGAAACGCGCGAGATGCCACGCCAGACGCGCCATCGTCGCGTCGTCGTCGAGCGGCTCCACGCCGGTGCGCAGGTCACACGCGAGATGCAGTCCGCGGTCGCTCACCGCCACGTTGTCGGCGGTCGCTGCGAACGCGGCGCGCGGCGCGAGGTCGAGCACGAACGCGCCCCACTGTTCGAGTAACGGACGGATGGTCGCGTCGGCGGGTTCTGCCAGCATGCGCGCTGCGACGACGCCGGCCACGTGGCTCGACGGTCGTCCCTCGTCGTGTACCAGCGCCCAACTGGTGTCCGGCATCGACCACCCTCCCAACGCGCGCCGTGGCAGCCCACGGCGTGTTCCGGCGCCCAACTGGTGTCCGGCATCGCCTACCCTCGCCACATGCTCGACGCAGCCCGCAACCGTACCGCCAGACTCGCCGCGTGAGCGCGTCGCTCGTCGTTGTGCACTGCGCCGGGCTCGCAGCCGGTGCGCCCGACCCGCGCGATCGCCAGATGCTCCGTCGTGTTCTCTCTCTCGGAGCGGTGACGAGCGTGACACTCGTGTGCGCCGAACCACAGCTCGGGCCCCGCGCGTATCCCGAGCTTGCGGCGGGCGGCGTCGCAGTGACCGAGGCCGCGGCCGGTATCGAGGAGTGGTTTCGTGACGCACGAACCGCCACCGCGGTGCTCGCGACGAGCGTCGAGCTCGGTGAGGTCGTGCGCCGCGCACGACCTGAACTGACGCTGGTGCTCGACCTCGCCACGATCGCGTCGCTCGACTTCGAGTACGAAGACGTCGATGTCGACCCGCGCGAGCAGCCTGGTCGCACGACGATGCGCGCCCACCTGCGCGCGCGTGATCGTGCGGTGCTCGAGCACGCAACGCTCGTGATAGCGACGTCGCCGCGACTCGCACGTGACATTGCGACGGTCGCGCCGGGTGCGCACACGGTGACTGTCGAGCCGCCCGTACCGCTCAGCGCGGCCCGCACCGCACCCCGCACGCGGCGCGTGGGGCTCGTCGGCTCGTTCGCCTCGGAGCGCGGGTTGCCGGCCGAGGCCGCATTGGTCGCGTTGGCCGAGCACGCGACGGGTGGCGAGGTCGAGGTGGTGGCTATGGGCGTCGACGCATCGGTGCTACGTCGTGCGGTCGCCGCAACCGTGCACGCGAACCCGGTGTGCGACATGGCGACCGTGAGCCGAAGCCTGCGCGCGGCGATCACCGTGCACCGTGACGACCCCGTCAGTGCCGAGTTGCGTGGCCTCGGCGTGCCCCTGCTCTTGCACGACCCCGATGACCCGACGAACGCATCGCGCGCCTCGCTCCCGCTCGTCGCCGACGACGACATCTGGCGCCAGGCGCACCTTCGGGCGTTGGCCGACGCGGCGGTGCGGCACGACCCGGATCGCTGCAATGCGTCGCTCATCAGAGCGCTCCGCGAGATCGGATTGCTGGGTGAGGTCGCGCTCCGCGATGCCGAGGTGCTACCGGCGGCGCCGGCCCGCTCGGTCGCGCACGTCGAGGCCCCGCCCACATGGGAGCGGCGTTCGGTCGGCGGTTCGCTCGCCGCACAGTCGGTGCGCAGCGAACAGCTGCGCCACGAGTGTCAACCCGACGCGATCCTGCCGTGGACGCACGCGCTCTACACCAACCTCGATTTCGCGCCCGACGTCGCCTACCGTCGATGGCTCGACGTGCACCACGATGTCGAGGCGCGCCGCCCAGTTCTTCGGGCAAAGGCCGAGCGCCTGGGCGGGGCGCCGTCGATCTCGGTGGTGATGCCGGTGCACGACACCGATCCGGTCATGTTGCGTGCGGCGATCGAATCGGTCCGCGCACAGGTCTGGTCGCGGTGGCAGCTGTGCATCGCCGACGACGGGTCGACGAGCACCGGCACACTCGGCGTCCTTCGCGACGTGCAACGCGACGACCGGGTCGACATCGTGCGCTCGGCCGAGGCCCAAGGCATCGCGGCCGCGACCAACCGAGCACTCGAGCTCGCAACCGGGAGCTACGTCGCGTTCCTCGATCACGACGATGTTCTCACCGCCGACGCGTTGTACTGGGTGGCACGAGCACTCGACATCGACCCTTCTGCCGACATCGTCTACAGCGACGAGGACAAGCTCGACGAACAAGGCCGTCGCGTCGAGCCGTTCTGCAAACCCGACTGGTCACCCGATCTGTTGTTATCGTGCAACTACATCACGCACCTGCTCGTGGTCCGCCGTTCGTTGCTCGAACAGGTCGGCGGCCTGCGTAGCGACTTCGACGGAGCGCAGGACTACGACCTCCTGCTCCGTCTCACCGAGCTCACCGATCGCGTGGTCCACATCGCGAAGCCGCTGTACTCGTGGCGAAAGAGCCCCACGTCGACTGCGGCGAATATTCACGCGAAGCCGCGGGCGCACTCGTCGAGCAGGCGCGCGCTCGACGAAGCGATC
>JANMVY010000070.1:0-1845 GCA_031393535.1 Actinomycetes bacterium
CCCACCGATGCGGCCATCGCGTCGCTGCACGAGCTGCGCATGCGCAACTACGCGATGCAGTCGCGGTTGCGCATCATGAACGACGAGATCACCGCGGGCCGCGATGAGCTGGGTGTGTTGCTCATGGGGCACGACCTCACCGCGTGGTGGGTGGGCAGCCAACTCGACATCGACGAAACCCGTCGGCTGGTGCCGGGGCAGAACGCAACCACGTTGCAGGTCGCGGCGTCGGTTCTCGGCGCAGTCTTTTGGATGATCCGCAATCCGCGTCGCGGGTTCAACGTGCCGGACGATCTGCCGTACCAGCAGGTGCTGAAGGTCGCCAACCGCTATCTCGGACCGTGTCCATCGGTGCGAAGCGACTGGACACCGAAGAAGAACCGTGTCGACCTGTTCGCGAAATGGGGCGGGGCGACCCCGCCTGCGGATGACGACCTGTGGCAGTTCGGGTCGTTCCTCGCGTGACGGGCACCGGGAGTCGCGTGCGAGGAGCGGTGCGGCTGGCCTGGTCGGCGCGACTGCTCGGCGGTGTCGTGCTGGCGGTGAGCGTTGTCGCGGCCGCCAGCGGTTGCAGTAATGCCTCGACAAACTCGCCGTCGTCGGCGTCGACGTGCGAACAGATCGCGAAGGGTTCGGCGCAGTTGACCCGCACCATCGTGCGCGACCTCCAAGGCAAGACCGAGGCTGATCTACACGCCACGAACCCGGCTGAGCCGTTCGCCGTGCTTCTCCGGCCGTACGACGCGTACCGCGCCCGAGCGGCCGAGTTGGGCTGCGACCTTGCCCAGCTCCGGCGGCTCGCGTGTGAGGAGTACCAGGACATCGAGCCCAATGGGCCGGTCGCCGAGGAGTTCCTCGCTCGTGTTCCCGACACCTGTCGTTGATGGGTGCGAGGATTCCCCCATGACCGACGCATCATCCTCGGAAGCACTGCCGAACGACTGGGGGCCCCGTCTCGCCGACCTGGCCCGGCGTCGGGCCGCGTCGCAGGTCATGGGGGGGCCCGAAAAGATCGCGAAGCACCACGGGCGCGGGTCGCTCACCGTGCGCGAACGCATCGAGTATCTGCTCGACCCTGGCTCGTTCCGCGAGATCGGGCCGCTGGTCGGCTCCGTGCCCGCCGATGGGCTCGTCACCGGGTGGGGCCGCATCGGCCAACGGCCGGTGCTCGTAGGCGCCGAGGACTTCACGGTGCTCGGTGGCTCGATCGGTTCGGGCAACGCCGCGAAGCGGTATCGCGTCGCGGAGCTCGCGCTCCAAGAGCGCATCCCGCTGGTGATGATCCTCGAGGGGGCCGGGCACCGGCCGGCGATGCCCGGCGACCCGATCCACACCCGCGCACCCGGCGATCTGATAGCGCAAGCGCAGCTGTCGGGCTATGTACCGTTCGTGACCGCGGTGCTCGGTGCCTCGGCCGGACACGGCGCGCTCACCGCGCCGATGTCCGATTTCACGGTCATGGCCGCGAACAGCGCGATTTTCACTGCCGGGCCACCGTTGGTGAAGGCGGCCATCGGCGAGGAGATCACCAAGGACCAACTCGGCGGCCCGCAGGTTTCGGTGGTGTCGGGGGTCATTCACAATGTGGCGTCCGACGACAAAGCTGCACTCGACGTGCTGCGCAACTACCTCACGTACATGCCGTCGAGCTCGTGGCACTACGCGCCCGACAGCGCGGCGGATACTGATCTCGGGCCGCGACGGCTCGACGAGATTTTGGAGATCGTGCCGACCGACGGCCGCCGCTTGTACGACATGCGCCACGTCATCAGCTCGCTGGTCGACGACGGTTCGTTCTTCCAGGTGCAACCGGACTATGGCGAGACGATGATCACCGCGCTCGCG
>JANMVY010000124.1:0-2515 GCA_031393535.1 Actinomycetes bacterium
TGCCGTATCCGGGTTATGGCGAGACGTGGGGGGCGATCACGTCGGCTCTACTCATCGTGGCGTTGTCCGCGGTGCTCTACTGGCAATTCCGCCGACGCGAATGGCTCTGATGCACGCGCAGGACATCGCAGGTGTGCGTCAGCCGCGCTGCGTGCCCACCTTCAGGAGACGGAACGGCACGTCGCGGTCGACCTGCGGTTCGCGGGGCAGGCCTAGGAGTCGCTCGCCGATCACATTGCGCTGGATCTGTTCGGTGCCCCCTTGTATGCCATGCGCCGGAGCGATCGTGATGGTCTCGGCGACATCGGTGCCGGCCAACATCGCCGCCGCGCCTGCGATGTCCGCCACGAGATCGCGACACCGCCGAGCGACCAGCACGCCGCCGAGGTACACGATCGAGCTCTCGGCGTTGTCCTTGCCGGCCTTCGCGTTCGCCTGCCCGCGCAACCCGGTAAGCCGCAGCGCCTCGCACAACGAGTACAACGACGCGATGCGCTGGCGAATGACTGGGTCGCCGAGACGTCCGTATTGTCGCGCGAGCGCGATCACGGCGTCGGGCGTGCCGATCGGCAGACCGTTCGCGATCTTCGCGAACTCACGGTCGACAGCCATGACCTCGGCGCAGGTGCGGTCGAGGTAGCCGAAGCGCGCACCCCCTTCGACCTGGCGCAACACGAACGAACCGCCACCCGGGAAGTTCTCGCGTTCGTGCTGCAGCACGTTCATCGCGATCGCCCACCCGCCATCGGCCGCGCCGATGCGTTGCTCATCGGGCAGACGCGCGTCGGTGATGAACGCCTCGTTGAACTCCTCGAGCCCGTTCATCTGTTTGATCGGCCGGATGTCGATGCCGGGCTGGTCGATGTCGAGAATGAAGAAGCCGATGCCCCTGTGCTTCGCGACGTCGACGTCGGTGCGCGCCACGAGCAGCGCACGCGTGGCGAACCGCGTGCACGAGTTCCAGACCTTTTGTCCGTTGACGACCCATTCGTCGCCATCTCGCACGGCCCGGGCCTGCACGGCCGCAAGGTCAGAACCGGCGCCGGGTTCGCTGAAGAACTGGGCCCAATACTCCTCGCCGTACGCGAGGGCCGGGATCCACCGTTGCTTTTGCGCCTCGCTCCCGAAGGCCAACAGCATCGGTACCGCCATCGAAGGGCCGGCACCGATCGGGGGACCGAGCACGTTGGCCTGCGCGAGCTCGTCGAGCACCACCGACGCGTCGTCGGCCGAAAGCTCCTTGCCGAACCAGGCGCGCGGCCAGGTCGGAAACCCCCAGCCGCTGTCGACGAGGAGCCGCCACCAGTCACGCACCGGTCGAGCCGGATCCCAGTTCGTCTGCGCCCACGCACGTACTTCGGCCCGCAGCGCGGTTTGGTCGTGCGTCACCCCGGGCTCCTGCATTGCCTACCTCTCACGTCGTGTCCACGCATGCTGCCAGAGACGCAGCCACGGTGCGCACCGTGGCTCATCAGTGGAAACTCTCACCCGCATTCGCGTACAACGCTTGGCCGGTGAGCGTGCGCGACCGGTCGGAGGCGAGAAACACCACGCAGTCGGCGATGGCGTCGGCTGTCACGAACTCGCCGAGTGCGTTCTTCGCACGGAACTCCGCGTACACGGTCTCGGCATCGACGCCCCGCGCACTGGCTTGACCGTCGAGGAACCCTTGCAGGTTCACACCCCAGATCGGCCCCGGGAAGACCGCGTTGACCCGCACCCCATACCGGCCCAACTCGGCCGCCAGCAACTTCGTGTGGTGCGCGAGCGAGGCCTTCGAACCGGTGTACGCCCCGAACGACGGCTGGATCACTTCGACACCGTGGGTGCACACCATGACGATGCGTCCCGAACCGCTCGCTCGTAACGCTCCCAGCGCCGCCTGCGTCATGGTGAGCGTGCCGAACACGTTGACGTCGCTGGCGCGTCGCCAGCGTTCGAGATCGGCGTCTTCGAACATAGCGTAGTCACCGCCGTCGTACGCGTCGTTCACGAGGATGTCCAGTGAGCCGTAGCGAGCCACCGCCTCGCGCACCGCGGCATCGCATTGCGCGCGCTCGGTGATGTCGGCCAGCGCACCCAGCGCGTCGAAGCCAGCGTCGCGCACCGCGGCCACCGACGCGGCAACCGCGTCGGCGTCACAGTCGGTCACGACCACGCGCGCACCCTCGGCTGCCAACGCGAGACACACCGCACGACCCAGCCCGGCGCCTGCGCCCGACACCAACGCAACTTTGCCCTCGACGAGCACGACGGCCCCCCCTCGCTCGCGCCGCAGGTTAGCGCCGAGCGCGCAAGTCGTTCGAGGCCGCGTCGGTGGCCGAGTCCGTACGGGCAGATGCGCTCATCGGCGACGCAGGGTCACGGGTACCACGTTGTACCCCTTCAAGAACTCTCCTCGACGCCGCCGCAGCCCCATCTCGTCGATTTCGTACGCACCGATCGCCGCGAACAGGGTCTCGAGGATGATCGCGCCCATGCGCATGCCGAGGTGCTCACCAATGCACTTGTGTTG
>JANMVY010000152.1:0-5166 GCA_031393535.1 Actinomycetes bacterium
TGCGGGGCGCGTACGACATCGCCGCCGAACACCTGGCCGATGCACTGCAACCCGAGGCACACGCCGAACACCGGACGTCGTCCGGCGAAGTGCGTGATGACCTCGTTCGACAAGCCTGCGTCTTCGGGACGGCCCGGCCCGGGGCTGATGAGGATGCCGTCGGGGTCGAGCGCGTCGATCTGGTCGAGGGTGAGCGCGTCGTGGCGGTGCACGATGGGTTCGGCTCCGAGCTCACCGATGTACTGCACGAGGTTGTAGACGAACGAGTCGTAGTTGTCGATGACGAGCACGCGTCGGGCCACGGTCGGGCAGCGTAGTTGCGCCCCGTGCGCGTCCCGCACGTGTTTCGGTGGTACGGCGCCACCGGTTCACTCGTCGCGTGGCACGGAGCACCTATCCTGATCACCTATGGCGAAACCGGAAAAGCGCAGAATCGAAGGCGGACGGGTCACCCCGAAGGGAACCGGCTCGTCCGCGCCCTCGGCGTCGCCCCGGTACACCCCGCCGGTCATTCGCAAGGACCAGATGCCGAGCCCCATGTGGGTGCCGGTGCTCATGTTCACCCTGCTTGGCATCGGGATCCTCGTGATCTTGTTGAACTATGTGCAACTGTTGCCGGGTGCCACCGACAACTTGTACCTGCTCCTCGGTCTCGGGCTGATCCTCGCGGGCATCATCACCGCCACCCAGTTCCGCTAGACGCGCGAACTACACCGCTGTATTTCCTCACAGGGTTTTCCACAACTGGGGATAACCCTGTTGTCAAACTGGGCAGAGACTCCCGGGCGCGCCGGGACCGCCGCTAGACATCGCCCGTGCTGAGGATGTCCATGTCCTCCATGCAATGCCGGGGCGGGTCGGGCTGCTGGTCGTTGGCGACGGTCATGCGAACCTCGGTGCCGCACAACGAGCACCGGTAGACGATCTTGACCTTACGGAGCTCGCCCGCCGGCGGCGGCTTCGGCAGCGGGGTGGCAAGCGCGCGCAACATCGCGAAACCGACGCGCACGATGACCAGGCCCACAACGACCGCGACGACGATGCTCAGCACGTTCACAGCGTGGTCAGCCTACGGTCGAGAAGCAGGCCCGAGCACAAGTGACTACCGTCTCGCTATCCGATTGGCACGGAGGCCGGGCATGGTTGCGCCGATGAGCGACGAGATCGCGGCTGCGGTGGAGGGCATGACCTTTGCCACGATGTTCCTCGACGCGGTGCGCGACGCACCGAACCGGGTCGCCCTGCGCACTCACGGCGCGACGGCGAGTTACACCTACGCCGACTACGGCGATCGCGTGGCGCGCCTCACCGCCGGGTTGCAGGCACTTGGCGTGCGACGGGGCGATCGAGTCGTGCTCATGTTCCGCAACATCCCCGAGTTCCATTTCATCGATACCGCGATCACGTTCTGTGGAGCCACCCCGATCTCGATCTACAACTCGTCGTCACCCGAGCAGATCGCGTACCTCGCAGGTCACTGCGGGGCGAACCTCGCGATCGTCGAGGACGAGCGGTTTCTCGCGGCGTTGCGCGAGGCACAGCCGAGCCTGCCCGCGGTGCGCGCGGTCGGCGTGCTGCACGGAGATGGTGACTTCCGGGTCGACGAGCTGCTCGCGCACGACCGTGCCGATCTCGACACCGCGGCGGCCAACGTGTCGCCGAGCGACCTCGCCACGGTGATCTACACGTCGGGCACGACCGGCCCACCCAAGGGCGTCATGATCACCCAACGCAACGTCGCGTACACGGTCGAGATGATGCGCCGGGCCGCGCTCGAGGTCGCGCCCGATCTGGCCGGCTTCCGCACGATCTCGTACCTCCCGATGGCTCACGTCGCGGAGCGGGTCACCACGCATTACACGGGCGTGGCCGCGCGCTACGAGGTCACGTGTCTGGCCGAGTTCGGGCAGCTCGCTGCCACCCTGCGTGAGGTGCGCCCGCAGTTGCTGCTCGGCGTGCCCCGAGTGTGGGAGAAGCTGCACGCCGGTTTGCTCGCGGCGCTCAGCGCCGACCCGGCCAAGCTCGCCCTGTTCGAATCAGGCGTGGCCGCGGCGCTACCGATTGCCGCGGCCAAGGCACTGGGGCAGGCGAACGCGCAGGACCTCGCCACGCTCGCGTTCCTCGACGAGA
The DNA here is from genome assembly GCA_031393535.1 of Actinomycetes bacterium. GTDB lineage: Bacteria > Actinomycetota > Acidimicrobiia > Acidimicrobiales > WLNW01 > WLNW01. Next base: position 2,131 of record JANMVY010000152.1, read on the forward strand.
ACGGCTTCGCGCCGCTGCGTGTGCTGCTCGGCCTCGACGAGTTGCGTCTCGCGGTAACGAGCGCGGCGCCCATCGCACCCGAGCTCGTGGCCTGGTTCCGCGCCTTCGGCGTGCCGTTGACCGAGCTGTACGGCCTGTCCGAAACGAGCGGCCCCATGACGTGGGAGGCCGTGCACCCCAAGGCCGGCTCGGTCGGCCGGGCGATACCTGGATGCGAGGTGCGCCTCGGCGACGACGGCGAGATCATCTGCCGGGGCGGCAACATCTTCGCGGGCTACCTGAAGGATCCTCTGAAGACCGCCGAGATCTTCGATGCCGACGGATGGTTGCACTCCGGCGACATCGGTACCGTTGACGACGATGGATACATCCGCATCGTCGATCGGAAAAAAGAGCTCATCATCACGGCGGGGGGCAAGAACATCAGCCCGGCGAACCTCGAAGCGAAACTGAAGCTTGTCCCGCTCGTCGGGCAGGCGTGCGCCATTGGCGACGGCAAGCCGTTCATGTCCGCGTTGTTGGTGCTCGACCCCGATCAGGCGCTCGCGTTCGCGACGCGCGAAGGCTTGGCCGACACCTCGCTCGAGGGCGTGGCCGCGCAGCCGAAGGTGGCCGAGATCATTGCCGCGGGAGTGCACGAAGCCATGCACGAGTTCAACCACGCGGAACAGGTGAAACGTTGGGTCATCCTCGGCGTCGACTGGGTGGCCGACTCCGACGAGCTCACGCCGACATCGAAGCTCAAGCGCCGTAACATCGCGGCGAAGTACGCGTCCGAGATCGCGTCGATGTACTCCTGAGCGCGACACGGGCTTGATCGTCGAGTCGCGTCGCGCCGTAGGTTGTCGTCGGAAAGTCGGCGCATAGCGGTGCGTCCTCTATGCTCCACCGCCGAACGGGAGGGCCAACGCCATGAACGACGTCGATGCCATCAACCTCGCAATGCTCATCGCCCGCGTGAGCTTCGGGCTCATGATGGCCGCGCACGGATACAACCATTTCTTCCGCGGCGGTCGCATCGCCGGCACCGGACGCTGGTTCGACTCGCTGGGCATGAAGCCGGGGCGCGTCCACGCGATCGTCGCGTCGACCACCGAGCTGGGCGCGGGCCTCATGTTCGCGGCCGGCCTCCTCATGCCGTTCGCCGCGGCCGCCTTCATCGGGCTCATGACGGTCGCAATCTGGACCGTGCATCGCAAGAACGGTTTCTTCATCATCAAGGAAGGCTGGGAGTACACGTTCCTCATCGCAGTGGTCGCGCTGCTCATCGCCACGATCGGCCCGCTGAAGTACTCCCTCGACCGCGTGTTCGACATCGACGATGACCTCAACGGCACGGTCGGGTTCTGGGTCGCGCTGCTCGTCGGTCTCGGCGCGAGCCACGCGATGCTCGCGGTCTTCTATCGCCCGCCGAAGAAGTAGCCCGCCGCGTGGCGAACGGTGCTGGACCGCTCGCCCATGTCGTTGTGAGGGGGAGTCGTGAAGTTCTCCGTGACGTTGCCGGTGTGGCGCGATGGCGGCCACCGCGATCCGTTCCACGAGTCGTTCGCGTTCGCCCAGATCGTCGAGGAGGCCGGCTTCGACACAGCCACGATCGGCCATCATCATTTCCTACCCGGCAACATGAGCGATCCGCTCACCTTCCTGGCGGCTGTCGCCGCGCGTACCACCACGCTGCGAGTGGGTACCGGCATCTTCCAGCTGCCCATCCACAATCCGGTTCGAGTCGCGGAGCAGGTCGCCACGCTCGACCAGATCTCGGGTGGGCGTGCGTCGCTCGGCGTCGGCAGCGGATGGTGGAATCTCGAGTACGACGTGCACGGTTCGAATTTCCGCCAGCGCGGCGCGCGCATGGAGGAAGCCCTCACGATTCTGCGGCTCGTATGGCAGAACGAGCACACGGCGTATCAGGGTCGCTTCTGGTCGTTTCCCGCGCTCACCGTGCACCCTCGACCGGTGCAGCAACCCAACCCGCCTTTGTGGGTGGCCGGCGTGGCTGACGTCGCGGTCGACCGCGCTGCCCGTCTCGGCGATGCGTGGTTGTGCGGCCCCGTGCAGTCGATCTCACGCGCGAACACAAGCCTCACCACGTACCGCGCCTCTTGTGCCGCGCAGGCGAAGCCCGCGGACTGGATCCTGCGGCGCTACGCGTGGGTCGGCACCGACATGCGCGACATCGAAGACGATGTCCTCCCGCGCTACGTCGACGGACTCATGCAACATTGGCGTGAATCTGCCGAGGACGAAGAGGAGCAGGCATTGTTTGCGCGCATAGACGCCGGCGAGAGTGTGACCCCGCAGGAGATCGCGGCTGATCGGTTGTTGTGGGGCACGCCCGATCAGGTGATCGGTCAGATCGAACGCTACGTGCGCGAGACCGGCGCCGACCACATACACGCCGCGTTCGGGGCCGGCTTACCGGCAGATTCCGAACGTTCGACCTTCGGTTCATTCGATGATCTGAAGGCCATGGCGCAGTTGTTCGGCCGCGAGGTGATCTCGGCCTTCGCGTGAGCGCCCTATTGCAACCCGGCGTACGCGCCACCGTCGACGGGTAGCGCAACACCGGTCACGAACTTCGCGTGCTCCGAGCACAAGAACGCGGTGATTCGCCCGAAGTCGCCCGGGTCGCCCACGAGTCTCGCGGGGATGGCCTCGGTGATCGTGGCGACCGAGTCGCCGTAGAGTTGGCGCAACCGATCGGTCGCGTGCAGGCCGGGTTGCACCGAGTTCACCGTGACCCCGTCTTTCGCCACCTCGAGCGCGAGCGTCTTGAGGAACCCGGTCACGCCGGCCCGCGCAGTGTTCGACAAGATGAGGTGGGCGATGGGTTGGCGCACCGAGATGGAGGTGATGGCGACCACACGCCCCCAACCCTGGGTGACCATCGCGGGCACCGCGGCCTTGCACATGGCCACGACCGACAACAAGTTGAGTTCGAGCGCTGCGGGGTATGCGTCGACGGCGGTGCTGGCGAAGTTGCCGACCGGTGGTCCGCCGGCATTGGTGACCAGAATGTCGATTCCGCCGAGCAGG
>JANMVY010000177.1:0-2844 GCA_031393535.1 Actinomycetes bacterium
CGCGCGATCTCGCCAGGGTCGACGGCCGGTCGCGTCTCGACTGCGCCCGGCGCGAAGGTGTTGACGCGGATGGCGACGGGGCCGAGCTCGAGAGCCAGGGGCCGCGCGAGCGAGATCACGCCCGCCTTCGCCGCGGCGTACAGCGCGGGGTAGGGAGCGGTGGCGAGCGCGGTTGCCGCGCTCACGCACACGAGCGACCCGTGGCGCCCTGCGTCGACCATGGCGCGGGCGACCACCTCGAGGGTCACCACAGCGCTGCGCAGGTTGCGATCGACGAGGGTGTCGTAGGTGCGGGTGCCGAATCCGAGGAACGGTCCGAACTCGTCGGGCTCGACCCCGCCGATGAGCGCGACGAGGCCGTCGGGCGGGCCGACGGCCTCGGTCGCTTCGGCGATGAGTGCGGTCAACGCGTCGAGATCGCACGCGTCGCCGACGAGGGCCAGGTGCGGGCGGTCGGCTGCGGCCAGACGAGCGGTGACCTCGCCGAGCGCCTCGGGGTCGCGGTCGATGAGCACCACGGTCGCGCCGGCCTCGGCGAGCGCGAGCGCGACCGTCGCGCCGATGTTCCCTGCGGCGCCCGTGATGACGACGATGCGCCCCGTCATGTGCAGCCGTTCGGTGATCACGCAGGCCCCCTCCGCCGGGGAGCATGACCCGGGGGTCGTGCGCTGTCAATGTTGGGTAAAGTCGAGGAGATGGGGACTCAACCTGCCAACGACCACGTACCGGTGCTCGACCGCTTCCGCCTGACCGATCAGGTCGCGGTGGTGACCGGGGCGGGCAAGGGCATCGGTGCGGCCATCGCGCAGAGCCTCGCCGAAGCCGGTGCCGATGTGGCGTTGGTCGCGCGGACGGCGAGCGATCTCGATGAGGTGGCGGCAACCGTGCGCGCCGCTGGTCGCCGCGCCCTCGTGTTCCAGGCCGACCTGAACGACGTCTCCGTTCTGCCCACGTTGCTCGCGCGCGTCGTTGCCGAACTCGGTGGGCTCGACATCGTCGTGAACAACGCGGGTGGTTCCACCTCGTATCCGTTCCTCGACACTCGCGTCGAGCACCTCGAAGGCTCGTTTCACTTCAACGTCTCGGTGCCGTTCGAGTTGAGCCGTCTCGCAGTGCCGCTGCTGCTCGAACGAGGTGGCGGCTCGATCATCAACGTCAGCTCGGTCGCCGGTTCGAAGACCACTCGCGGCGGACTCGTGCACGGCACGATGAAAGCCGCGCTCTCGCACATGACGAGGATGATGGCGCAGGATCTCGCACCGCGCATTCGGGTGAACGCGGTGCTGCCCGGAGCGATCGAAACCGCGGCCCTCGCGCGGCTGTTGGCGAAGATGGACCCGAGTGTGCGCGCGACCATGATCGAACGCACCCCGATGCGCCGCAACGGCGTACCTGACGACATCGCGCCGATGGTCGTATACCTCGCGTCGCCGGCCGCCGCGTGGATCACCGGCAAGCTCTACGACATCGACGGTAACGCGTCGGCCGACCTCATCCCGAAGGCGATCGCCGATCTGTGACCCGTGAGTTTCGGCCTTCGTTTTCCGGTCATCCGACCCCCGCCCAAGTGGCGAGGGGACCAAAGTTCCGGAAATGGGCTGCGCCACCCCCCAGGTAGTGAGGGGACCAAAGTTCCGGAAATGGGCTGCGCCGCGGACCAGGTGGTGGGTACGGGTTACGCTTCGCGCAGCGAGCCTTCCGAGCTAGGGGGACTACTGATGATCGAGATCGACCAGCTGCCGTGGATCATCTCGGTGGACGATCATGTCGTGGAGCCACCGCAACTGTGGCAGGACCGCCTCGCGGTGCGTGACCGTGCGGCCGGCCCGCGTGTGGTGCAGGACACCTGCGAGACGATCTACGACGCCCGCACCCGAGCGGTGCAGTACATCAAGGGTGGCGACGGGCCGGTCGTCGACTGGTGGCTCTACGAGGACACCGCGAAGATCGTCCCCATGGTGGTGGCCTGCGCCGGGTATCCGTTCGAGCAGCACACGATCGACGCGATCGCGTACGCCGACATGCGGCTCGGTTGTTACGACGCGTCCGCTCGTCTCGTCGACATGGACGCGAACCATACGGAACGGTCGTTGTGCTTCCCCTACGTCACGCGCTTCGCCGGGCAGTGGTTTCTCGAGGCGCGCGACAAGGCGCTCGCGCTGCGTTGCGTGCAGGCGTACAACGACTGGATGATCGACGAGTGGTGCGCGGGTTCAGGTGGACGCCTGTTGCCGCTCGGTCTCGTGCCCCTGTGGGACGCGGAGTTGGCTGCCACCGAAGTTCGTCGCAACGCCGCGCGCGGCATGCGCGCCATCACGTTCACCGAGATGCCGAGCAATCTGGGCTTGCCATCAATCCATGACCCGAGCCGGTATTGGGATCCGCTGTTTCGCGCGTGCGATGAGACAGGCACGGTCGTGTGCATGCACATCGGCAGCGGCTCGAAGATGGCCGATGTGAGCCCGTTCGCGCCCCGGGCCGCGAACACCGCACTCACGTTCGCAATGGCGCAGACGTCGATGGTCGAATGGCTGGTGTCGGGCAACCTGGTGAGGTTCCCCAAGATCAAGATCGCCTATAGCGAGAGCCAGATCGGGTGGATGCCGTTCATCCTCGACCGGCTCGACAAGGTGTGGGAGCACGCCGAGTATGCCGGCATGGACCCGATCATCGACCAGCCGCCCAGCTCCTACATGGCCGGGCGCGTGTACGGCAGCTTCTTCGACGACGAGGTCGGCATCGCGAATCGACACCGGATCGGTGTGAAACAGCTGGTGTTCGAGATCGACTACCCGCACCAGGACACCACCTGGCCCAACACGCTCGACGTCGTGGCCAAGATGG
>JANMVY010000211.1:0-5741 GCA_031393535.1 Actinomycetes bacterium
ACGATCGTGGCGACGTACCCGTCGGCCTTCTGCACCAGCCGACGCGCACCCCCGGGTAGGTCATACGCCATCTCGGGCATGCGCAAGCGCAAGTTGTCGTAGTCGATGATGTTCACGTCGGCCTTGTAGCCCGCGCACAGCAATCCTCGATCGTGCAGCCCGTAGAGCGCGGCGGTGTCGTGGGTCTGGCGCTTCACGACGAACGGCAATGACAGCTTGGGTCCGCGCGTGCGGTCACGTGTCCAGTGGGTCAGCATCGTGGTGGGGATGGACGCGTCGCAGATGATCGCCACGTGCGCGCCACCATCGGCCAACCCGAGCACGGCTTGGGGGTGTGTGATCATCTCGTGCAACGCATCGAACGTGTTGTGCGCGTAGTTGTTGACCGGGATCATAAACAACGCGTCGGCGGGCCGTTCGAGGATCATGTCGTACAACACGTCGCCGGTGCTGCGCCCAGTGCGCGCCGCAATCGCACCCACGCTGGTGTGCAGGGGCGGCTCGTAGTCGAGGTCGTCGCCGATCGGCCAGATGCGATCGGCCATGCGCTCGAGGAGGCTCATGGCGACGTTCTCGGGGCGCTCGTCGAGAATGGCGGTACGCACCGACGCGTTGCGCATCTCTGCGAGCTTGTCGTCAGCGGTGAGTGTCGCCAGACCATCCCATGTGGGGCGGCCCTTGAACGGGTGGTAGGTGGTGTCCATACCGAACAAGAGACCCGAGGCGCGCCCCGCAACCTGGGCGATCACGGTGGCACCATCGGCCGCCGCTGCCGCAGTGGCTTCGAGGATGCGGCGGTACAGCATCGTGTCGTTGTTGCCCTGGGTCATACCGAACGTGACCGGCCGCCCGATGGTTTTCGACAGCTTGTGCATCCACTCGACTTCGTGGGGCAACGAGTCGTCGTCCTCGCCCGCGACACCGGCGGGTGACACCTCGAACAACCCGGTACCGAGCTCGCGCAGGGCGTTGCCGATGCCGAAGAGCTCGTCCTCGGTGGCGAACGTGCCCGGTACGGGCGTGCCGTCGAGCGCATGGTGCAACATCGTGCGCGATGTGCTGAACCCGAGTGCGCCTGCGGCAATGGCCTCCTTCACGATCGCGGCCATGCGGGCGATGTCGTCCGGCGAGGCGTTCTCGTTCTGCGCGCCTCGCTCGCCCATGACGTAGGCACGCACCGGCGCGTGCGCGATCTGCGTGCCGATGTCCATCGCGTGCGGGGTGGAGTCGATGAAATCGAGGTATTCCGGGAAGGTCTCCCAACCCCAACGCATGCCGGCGGTGAGCGCGGTGCCCGGGATGTCCTCGACGCCTTCCATGAGCTCGCTCAACCACTGCCGCTTGTCGGGCGCCACCGGCGCGAACCCGACCCCACAATTGCCCATGACGACCGTGGTGACGCCGTGGAAGCAGGACGGGGTCAGATACGGATCCCAGGTGACCTGGCCGTCGTAGTGCGAGTGGATGTCGACGAAGCCCGGCGTCACGAGAAGGCCGGTGGCGTCGATGACTTCGTGCGCGTCGGCTCCCTGCGAACCCGGTGCTCCGATGCCGACGATCAGGCCGCCCCCGAGGGCGATGTCGCCCACGTACGGGTCGCCACCCGATCCGTCGACGATGGTGCCGTTCGTGATGAGGAGATCGTGCATGCCCCAAGCGTAGGGTGTCGTCGTGCAGGCGTTCACTATCGCGGTCCCCGAGCAGTCACTCGACGATCTCCGGGCGCGCCTTTCGCGTGCCCGTTGGCCGGAGCCTTCGCCCGGAGACCCGTGGGCCCAGGGCATGGACCTCGTGACGTTGCACGGTCATGTCGACCACTGGCTCGACCAGTACGACTGGCGCCGCACCGAGGCCGAGATCAACGCGTGGCCGCAGTATCTGGTGCAGGCAGGCGGTGAGCAGGTGCACCTGCTGCATGCCCGCGCCGACGACCCGACCGCATTGCCGCTCGTGCTCACCCACGGCTGGCCTGGTTCGATCGTCGAGTTCCTCGACTGCATCGAGATGCTCCGCGCAACTTGGCATGTGGTCGTGGTGTCGATGCCCGGTTATGGATTCTCTGGCCCTACTCGGCGCCGCGGGGTCGACGTGCACGCAGTGGCCGCGGCGGTCGATCACGCGATGGTCCAACTCGGTTATGACCGGTACGTGGCGCAGGGCGGCGACTGGGGCGCGCTCGTCACACGCCGCCTGGGTGAGGCGCACGCCGACCACGTGCTTGCGATCCATTGCAACATGCTCTTCGCGATGCCGGGACCCGACATCGTCGATCCGATGGCGCTGGTCACCGACATCGAGCGCGAACGCTTTGCCGGGGCGCTGAACCGCATCGCCCACGGCACCGGCTACATGGCGTTGCAGAGCACGAAACCCGACGCGATCGGCGTCGCGCTCGACGACTCACCAGTGGGCCTGGCGGGTTGGATCCTCGAGAAGTTCCACGCCTGGACCGATGCCCGCGACGGCATGCCCATCAGGGTCGATCGACTGCTCGACAACCTGATGCTCTATTGGCTCACGGGTACCGCCACGTCCGCGGCGCGGCTGTACTGCGAGTCGGCTCGCGCGGCGAGCAGCGCGACATCCGCGTGGGGTGGGCGGGTCGATGTGCCGACCGGCCACGCGGTGTACCCATACGAGTTGTTGCAGACGCCGCGTGCGTGGGCCGAGCTGCGATACCCCATCGTGCATTGGAGCGAGCAGCCGCGCGGTGGTCACTTCGCCGCATTCGAACAGCCCGAGTTGTTCTGCGCCGATCTTGTGGTGTTCCGCGGCGCGTTGGGATGAGTGCGCGCTCGCAGTCCGCCAGATGGCGTGCTCAGTCGGTTTCGAAGCCGCTCGCCGGCCGCGCGAACACCTCACGCACCATGGGCTCGAAGAACGACAACGGCAACGTGTCGTAGTCAGGGTCGAACGCGACCTGATCCCATGCAGCACAGAAGTGCGCCGCAGATTCGAAGTACGGGCTCTCGCGGTAACGGTCACGGGAGTTCTTGTCGAGGCCCAGCTTGTCCCAGTAGTGGTAGCCCTGGAACACGCCGTGATGGCGGACCACCCAGGTGGTCTCCGCGTCGACGTACGGTTCGATGATCGCGGCCGCGAGTTCGCTGTGGTTGGCCGGCGCGAGCACGTCGCCGATGTCGTGGAACAACGCCCCCACCACCATGTCGATGCGTGCACCGTCACGGTGCGCCCGCGAGGCCGTCTGCAAGGAGTGCTCGAGGCGATCGACGCGGTAGCCCAGCGTCGGGCCGGCGAGTGCCTGCAACGTCGTGAGGAGGTTGTCGACCAGGTGACCGTGCAGATGCGCGTTCGCCTGATCGATGATGTGGGCGAAGTCCTCCGCGGTGCCGTCGGACATGCGGGTGAACTCGACGCGGTGGTCGTCGGCTCGGTCGATCATCTGATCGGTCATGGTTCCCCTCGGTGCTTCGGCGCGAACACCGATCGAGCGTACCGGACCGGAATACCGCGTGCCGCCGAGCACCTCTACAGTCGCGCCCACACAGGGGGATGCGACATGGCACGTCTCGAGGGGAAGGTCGCCGTAATCACCGGCGGCGGTAACGGTCTCGGCCGCGCGTGCGCGGTGCGGTTCGCGGAGGAAGGCGCCGACATCGTGGTGGGTGACATCCTCGACGACGCGAGCGCCATCACCGTGGCCATGGTCGAGGCGGTCGGCCGGCGTGCGATCCATCGGCACACCGACGCGGCGAGCGAGGCCGACAACGAGGCGCTCGCCCAAGCCGCGGTCGACACGTTCGGGCATCTCGACGTGCTCGTCACCGCAGCAGGTGTGTCCTCGGCGAACTACGTGAGCGGTGAGACAGATGCAATCACGCGGCGGATCTATGACGAAGGGGCCATCGGGCTCGACCCTGCACACCGCTTCACGCAGGTCTCGCTCGTCGAGTGGAACCGCGTGTTCGAGATCAACACCACCGGCACGATGCTCGCGATGCAGTCGGTGGTACGCCGCATGCTCGCGTCGGGCACGCGTGGCTCGATCATCACCATCGCGTCGATCGCCGGGAAGCATCCCGACGCCGGCCCGCTGCCGTACTGCGTGTCGAAGACCGCGGTGTGCATGCTGACCAAGCACACCGCACGTCAACTCGCGGGCGCCGGCATCCGCGTCAACGCGATCGGTCCGGGCTTCATCGAGACGAACATGACCGCACCGCTCAACGAAGTGCCCGAGTTGGGCAAGCGCCTGCTCGAGGGCGTGCCGATGGGCCGCATGGGTGTCCCGCTCGAGATCGCGAACACCGCCCTGTTCCTCGCGAGCGACGAGTCGAGTTACTTCACCGGCGAGATCTTGCACCCGGACGGGGGCTTCTTCACCGAGTGACCGGGTCGTTCGCCCGCACGTCGAACGCGGGACGGAACTACGATCGCGGCGCAACGGTAGCGAGCGAGGTAAGCGCGTTGACCCTGTCATTCGAAGTCACCGGAGTCGTCGAGGGTCAGCTGATCCCGGGCGAGTTCGCATTCTGTGTGCCGGCCGCCCAGGGGCATGTCGCGATGGCGCCGAACCGCAACCCGCGTGTGGCGTGGCGTGATGCGCCCGCAGGCACCAAGTCGTTCGCGCTGTTGTGCATCGACGCCGACGCTCCGACCGATCCGACCGACGTGAACAAGGAAGGTGCCATCGTGCCGGCCGGCATGCCGCGGGGCGACTTCTCGCACTGGGTGCTGGTCGACATCCCCGGTTCGGCCACTTCGGTCGGCGAAGGGGCCGACTCCGACGGCGTCACGCCGCGTGGAAAGCCCGTGGGGCCGACCGCGCACGGCGTGCGCGGTCGTAACGACTACACGTCGTGGTTCGCGGGCGACGCCGACATGGAGGGCACCTACGGCGGCTACGACGGTCCGTGCCCGCCGTGGAACGACGAGGTGGTGCACCACTACCGGTTCACGGTCTACGCACTCGACGTTGCGACGCTCGGCCTCGGTGGAGCCTTCGCCGCGGCCGACACGATCGCTGCCATGGCGGGTCACGTGCTCGAGTCGGCGTTCGTCACCGGCGTCTACACCTTGAACCCGGCGCTCGGCGCGCGCCCTGAACCCGGCGCTCGGCGCGCGCCCTGAATGAGGCTGCACCCGTGAGCTACGACGAATTTTCGATGTTGGCCGACAACGCCCGCGAAGCCGGTCTCGTGTCGGTGGCCGCGCCCGCAGTACGCCGCGAGTCGGTGCAACTGCCCAACGGGAAGCGGCTCAGCCTGCTGGTCTGGGGAACCGGTGAGCCCGAGCTCGTGCTGTTGCACGGCGGCGCGCAGAACGCGCACACGTGGGACACGCTCGCGCTCGCGCTCGACCGGTCACTCATCGCCATCGACCTCCCCGGCCACGGCCACAGCGACTGGCGCGATGAGCACGACTACTGGCCGCCGTCGATGGCCGACGATGTCGCGCTTGCCGTCGCCCGGCATGCTCCGCGCGCGCACGCGGTGGTCGGCATGTCGCTCGGCGGTCTCACCGCGATCTGCCTCTCGGCGCAACACCCGCAGCTCGTCCGCCGCCTCGGCATCGTCGACGTCACTCCCGGCACCGATCACAAGAAGGCCGAGGGCATCGTCGCCTTCATCACCGGTCCTGAGTACTTCGACGACTTCGGGTCGATCCTCGCGCGCACCATCGAGCACAACCCGACACGCACCGAGGCGTCGCTCCGTCGCGGTGTGCTGCACAACGCGCGCGAGCTACCCGACGGCCGTTGGTCGTGGCGGTACGACCCG
>JANMVY010000293.1:0-10774 GCA_031393535.1 Actinomycetes bacterium
GAGCACCGCGAACGGGTCGCGTTCGAGCAGCACGCGATCCTTGAAGGTGCCCGGCTCTGATTCGTCGGCGTTGCAGACCACATAGTGCGGAGTCGTCGCGTGACTCGCCACGGCAGCCCACTTGCGGCCCGTCGGGAACGCTGCACCGCCACGGCCGACGAGGCCCGATTCGGTCACGGCCTCGACCACCGCTCTCGGCCCGAGCTCGATCGCCCGTGCCAGCGCCGTGTAGCCACCATGTGCGCGATAGCCGACGAGGTTCGTCGCGTCGATCACACCGACGCGACCGAGCAAACGATCACCGCTTTCGACGCTTGTTCGTTGCGCCGATCCGACATGGTGACCGCCGTCGAGCTCGAGTCTCGCGGGCGCGTGATCGCACAAGCCGAGACACGGGCTGGCGAGCACGGCGTGCTCCGCGGTCGACTGCGGCACGACGACGTGGCGACCCATCGTGCACGCGAGGTCCTCGCACACGTACGTCACCCGCCGGGCGCGAGGCTCGGTGACGAACATGGCGTAGAACGTGACCACGCCGTACACCTCGGCCGGCGCGACCTCGAGACGCCGCCCGATCTCGTCGATAGCCCCCGGGCTCAGCCAACCGATCGCGTTGTGCAACGCGTGCAACGCGGGTAGCAGCAAATCGCGGCGGCCGCGTGCAAGGGGCGGCACGAGCGCGTCGAGTGCCCCGTGCTCCTCGGCCGAGGCCGGCCCGCCCCCGAACTGCAGATCCATCTACGCCGGACCGATCATCGTCGACTCCGCGCCGACGAGCTTCTCGATGCCATCGGTCGACAAGCCGAGCTTCTCGATGCGTATCGCGCTCGCCTTGAACTCCGCCGTACCCGACTTCGGGTCGACCGCGTCGATGGTCAGCGCGTTCACGTCCACCTCGTCAGGGAAGTGCAACGTCATGAACGCGAGACCCGCCCGCAACCCGTCGTCGATCCGCACCGGCGCGACCACCGCACCGCGTCGCGATACCACACGTACGCGTTCACCTTCGGCGACACCTACGGTGGCGGCATCGTCGGGTGAAAGGTCGATCGTCTCGCCGCGTCGGCGGGGCGACGAGAACCGGCCGGTCTGCACCCCGGTGTTGTACGAGTCGAGGCGGCGGCCGGTGGTCAGGCGTATCGGGTACGCGTCGTCGAGCAGGTCGACCGGCGGCGAGTGGTGCACCACCGAGAACGGGGCCGGCCTGCCGCGCTCGGCCGGGTCGGCGCTCCACAGGCGGCCATGCAGGTACGGCGGTTCGAGCGAGTGCTCGTTCGGGCACGGCCACTGGATGCCACCGAGCGTCTCCAGCCGGTCATAGCTCATGCCGGCGTGCATCGGCGACAACGCGCGCACCTCGGCCCACACGCCCTCGGCCACCGTCCGGCGATCGGCACGGTCCCCGTACGTCCACGTGTGCCCGAGGCGAGCGGCGATGTCGACCAAGATGTCGATGTCGTCACGCGCGCCTGGTGGCGGTTCGAGCGCCTTGCGCACGCGTTGCACGCGCCGTTCGCTGTTGGTGACCGTGCCCTCGCTCTCGCACCACGACGCGCTGGCCGGCAGCACCACGTCGGCCATCTCCGCGGTCTTGGTCAAGAAGACGTCTTGCACCACCAGGTGATCGAGTGATTCGAGCAGCGCTATCGCGCGGCCGGTGTCAGCCTCGCTCTGAGCAGGGTTCTCCCCCATGATGTACAACGCGCGCAGCTCGCGGTGCTCCATCGCATCGAACATCTGCGCGAGATGCCGGCCATAGTGCGGCGGAACGGACGAGCCCCACGCGGTGTCGAACTTCGCGCGCACGTCGCCATCCAAAATGTCCTGAAAACCCGGCAGGCGGTTCGGGATGGCACCCATGTCACCACCACCCTGGACGTTGTTCTGGCCTCGCAGCGGGTTCAGGCCGGCGCCGTATCGGCCCACGTGCCCGCACAAGAGCGCGAGGTTTATGAGCGCCAACACGTTGTCGACACCGTTGTGGTGTTCGGTGATGCCGAGCGTCCAACAGAGCTGCGCGTGAGGTGCAGACGCGTACGCGTGCGCCAGCGAACGGATCGTGCCCGCCGCGACGCCGGTGACATCCTCGCCGCGGGCGAGCGACCATTCCTGCACCGACGCGGCGTACGCCTCGAAGCCCGAAGTCGCCCGGGCGATGAAGTCGCGGTGCACGAGCCCCGCACGGATGATCTCGCGGGCGATCGTGTTCGCCAACGGTATGTCGGTGCCCACCTCGAGCGGCAACCAGCCGTCGGCCCATTGGGCGCTCGACGTGCGCCGCGGGTCGACGACGAAGAGCTTCGCCCCGCGGCGTCGTGCGGCGAGCACATGGTGGAAGAAGATCGGGTGCGTCTCGCGGGCATTCGACCCCCACAGCACGACGAGGTCGGTGTCCTCGACCTCGCGGTACGACGAGGTTCCACCCCCCGCTCCGAACACTGTCGCCAGACCGACGACGCTGGGAGCGTGTCAAGTTCGGTTGCACGAGTCGATGTTGTTCGTGCCGACCGCAACTCGCATCAGCTTCTGTGCGACGAAATTAGCCTCGTTCGTGGTTTTCGAGCACGAGAAAAACCCGAGGCTGTCGGGACCGGTTGCGTCGATCGCCGAACGCAAGCCGGTGGCGGCGCGGTCGAGCGCTTCATCCCATGACGCTTCGCGCAGGACGCCATTGTCACGCACCAGCGGCCTGGTCAGCCGCGGTAGGTCGTTGCGTCGGGGCTTGCTCACGGCCGCTCCTCGTCGTGCGCATCGACGTACACGTTCATACGACCGTCGCGTGCGAACCCCGCAAGTGTGATGCCCGCGGCACGCGCCGTCGCCACCGCGAGCGCGGACGGTGCCGACACGGCGACAACCGCCGAGAAACCCGCCGCCCAGGCCTTCTGCACCATCTCGAACGACGCACGGCCGCTCACGAACAGCGCGAGTGCGTCGGCGGGAAGGGCCCCGTCGAGACGAAGCCGACCCACGACCTTGTCGACCGCATTGTGCCGGCCGATGTCCTCGCGCACGAGCGTCACCGTGCCGTCGCGGGCGATCGCCGCCGCGGCATGCACCGAGCCAGTACGCGCGAACAACGTCTGCGCGTCGCGCACCGCGGCGGGCGCGACCGCCAACACCTCGAGTGGAAACGGCGCCGCAGTGACCCGGGCGAGACGGACGCAGAGCTCGTCGATCGCCACATTGCCACACAGCCCGCACGCGGAACCGATCGAGCCGAGCCGTGGCCGGGGTGCGGGCGCCACGCCCCCCGTGTCGACGGTGACAACGTTGAACTCGGTGTCGACCGCAGAACCGGTCGCGCAGTAGCGCACAACGCGCAAGGGTGCCTCGTCCAGCAATCCTTCGGCGTGGCAGAACCCGACGGCGAGCTCGAAGTCGTGACCCGGCGTGCGCATCGTGGTCGCGACGAGCGACCCGTCGAGATGGATCGCCAGGGGCTCTTCGACGATGACATCATCGGGCCTACGAATGGTGCCTTCACGACTCCAGCGCATCGTGAGCACCTGCTGTGTGCGCCCCGATCGCATCGGCTCAGGCTACTGGTGAGCGAGACCGCTGGAACCTACAGAAGGCCGAAACGCCCACGGGGCTCGACCATGCGGCCGAGCCCCGTGGGAACAACTCTGGTGCGTCGAAAGGTCAGTAGTCCATATCGGGCATGCCGCCGCCGCCCGACTTCTCGGGCTTGTCGGCAACGACACACTCGGTGGTGAGGAACAGCGCAGCGATCGACGCCGCGTTCTGCAACGCCGAACGGGTCACTTTGGCGGCATCGATGATGCCGGCCGCCACGAGGTCGACGTATTCGCCGGTTGCCGCGTTGAGGCCATTCGAACCTTCGAGGTTGCGCACCTTGTCGACGACGACACCGCCTTCCATGCCGGCGTTCACCGCGATCTGGGTGATCGGGGCCTCGAGCGCCTTCGCGACGAGACGAGCACCCGTGGCTTGATCACTGTCGGCGAGACCAGCTGCGACCTCAAGCACAGCCTTCTGTGCACGCAGGAGCGTGACGCCGCCGCCGGCAACGACACCTTCTTCGATGGCTGCCTTCGTGGTACTGACCGCGTCTTCGATGCGATGCTTCTTTTCTTTGAGCTCGACCTCGGTGGCCGCGCCGACCTTCAAGACGGCGACGCCGCCCGACAGCTTGGCAAGGCGCTCTTGGAGCTTCTCGCGGTCGTAGTCGGAGTCGGTGTTCTCGATCTCGGCCTTGATCTGCTTGACCCGACCATCGATCTCGGCCTGGTCGCCGGCGCCTTCGACGATCGTGGTTTCGTCCTTCGACACCACGATCTTGCGGGCGCGGCCGAGCATGTCGAGGGTGGTGTTCTCAACCTTGAGACCGACCTCCTCGCTGATGACCTGGCCACCAGTGAGGATGGCCATGTCCTGCAACATGGCCTTGCGGCGATCACCAAAGCCCGGGGCCTTGACGGCCACCGATGAGAACGTGCCGCGGATCTTGTTGACGACGAGCGTGGCGAGAGCCTCGCCCTCGACGTCTTCGGCGATGATCACCAGCGACTTGCCCGCCTGCATGACCTTCTCGAGCGCCGGGACGAGATCACGAACGGCCGAGATCTTCGAACCCACGAGAAGCACGTACGGGTTCTCGAGCACCGATTCCATGCGCTCGGTGTCGGTCACGAAGTACGGCGAGATGTACCCCTTGTCGAAGCGCATGCCTTCGACGAGGTCCATCTCCATGCCGAAGGTCTGCGACTCCTCGACGGTGATGACGCCATCCTTGCCGACCTTGTCGATCGCCTCGGAGATCATCGCGCCGATCTCGTCGTCGGCCGCCGAAATGGACGCGACCTGGGCGATCTGCTCCTTCGAGTCGACCTCCTTGGCCATGTCACGAATCGAGCCGACCGCAGCTTCGACCGCAGCCTCGATGCCCTTCTTCAGCGACATCGGGTTCGCGCCCGCCGCCACGTTGCGCAGGCCCTCGCGGACCATCGCCCAGGCGAGCACCGTTGCGGTGGTCGTGCCGTCACCGGCAACGTCGTCGGTCTTCTTCGCGACCTCTTTGACCAGCTCGGCCCCGATGCGCTCGAAGGGATCCTCGAGCTCGATCTCTTTCGCGATGGACACACCGTCGTTGGTGATGGTGGGAGCGCCCCACTTCTTCTCCAACACGACGTTGCGACCCTTTGGACCCAGGGTGACGCGCACGGCGTCAGCCAGCTGGTTCATCCCTCGCTCGAGCGCCCGGCGGGCTTGTTCGTCGAACGTGATGATTTTTGCCATTGCGTTGCTTCCTCCGATTGAGGGACCGTATCGACCAGCGCAGCCGCTTCACGGGAGCCCCGTTCGGCGATTAGCACTCTCGTAGTTCGACTGCTAATCCAACCACGCCGGACGAGGAATCGCAACACGCGGGCCACGATCCGCGCAACCGCCCGCCACCGCAGGGACGATCGAGACCGTCTCGCCCGCGGGTACTGCGGTGTCGAGGCCCTGGAGAAACCGCACGTCGTCGTCGGAAACGAACACGTTGACGAAGCGGCGCAATTTTCCGTCGTCGCCGAGGAGCCGATCGCGAAAGCCGGGATACGTCACGTCGAGCGCGGCCAACACCTCGCCGACCGTCGCGCCGTCGACATCGACCTCGGAAGCTCCCGCAGTGAGCGTGCGTAGGGTGGTGGGGATTCGGACGGTCACGCTCATGGTCGCTCGCTTCTGGTGTCTGGTCGCTCGCCGGACGGACGAATGGTAACGAATGCAACCCGACCCTCCCCACTGCGGATTCCCGTCCGCAAGTCGGACGGTCGCGAGTGCATCTGTCGCGAGGCGGGGGTCGCGAGCCGACCGACGCATTGCGCCACGGACCTCACTCGGGCGACCATGACGCGGTGATCCGGGCTTTCGACCACCAAGACTTCGACGCGGGCCGCCTCGTCGAGGCGAAGGCCGGACGAACCGTGTCGGTGTGCCTGCCCGCGCACAACGAATCCGCGACGGTCGGCCCGATCGTGCGCATCATCCGCGAACAGCTCGTCGAGCGGCACAACCTCGTCGACGAGCTCATCGTGATCGACGACCATTCCACCGACGAGACGGCACGTGTCGCGCGCGACGCAGGAGCAACCGTGGTTGCGGCGGTCGACGTGCTCCCTCACCACTCGAACGGTCCGGGTAAGGGCCGAGCGCTGTGGAAGTCGGTGCACCAATCGACCGGCGACATCATCATGTGGTGCGACGCTGATGTCACAAACTTCTCGACCGCGTTCGTGATCGGGGTACTCGGCCCGCTCCTCACCACCGCCGATGTCCGCTACGCCAAGGGGTTCTATCGACGGCCCCTCGGCACGGGAGGCGAAGGGGGCGGCCGCGTGACCGAACTCGTGGCCCGGCCGTTGCTGTCGTTGCTCTACCCCGAGCTCACCGACCTCGTGCAACCGTTGTCAGGCGAGTACGGCGGCTATCGCAGCGTTCTCGAACGAGTGCCGTTCCTCGTCGGATACGGCGTCGAAATCGGGCTGCTCATCGACCTGTCACGCACCTTAGGCGTCGCGGCGCTCGCCCAGGTCGACCTCGGTGTGCGTCGCCACCGCAACCGGCCTCTCGCCCAACTCGGTCCGCAGGCCATGACCATCATGCAGGTCGCGCTCCGCCGCCGAGACATCGACATCGTTCCGGTCGTCGCCGATCTCGTGCGCCCAGACACCGAACCGCTCGAGGTCAGCGCGGCGGAACTCCCCCCGCTCATAGGCGTGGCCGAGTACCGCGCCCGGCATCATCGCAGCCGCTCGTAGACCACGTCGCGGATCGCACCCAACGGATCGGTGAACGCCCGGTCGGCGCCGACGCGCGCCACGAGTGACACCACGTCGAGCCCGGCGTCGACACCGTCGTAGATGTCGCCCGCGATCACGAGGACCGGCACGTCCAACGCGGCCGCCAGGCTGATCACGCCGCCGACCACCTTGCCCTCGAAGGACTGTGCATCGAGGAACCCCTCGCCGGTGACGACGAGATCGATCCCCTCGAGTTGCTCGTCGAGGCGGACCGCGTCGGCTACGAGCTCAAAACCGTCGACGAGGCGCGCCCCCATCGTCGCGAGCGCGCCGGCCAATCCCCCGGCCGCGCCGGCCCTCGGCAGATCGCGGATGTCGACGCCGTAGTCGTGCGCGTAGACCTGCGCGAGCCGTTCGAGTCGACGGCGCAACAACTCCACCTGCGCGCGCGTGGCACCCTTCTGGGGGGCGAACACCTGAGCCGCATCGACGAACCGGGTGCGTACGTCGCAGGCCACCACGATCTCGACGCCCCGGAAACGTTGGAGCGGATACATCGCCCGCAGCGCCCCAAAGCCGCCATCGGTGGTGGCGCTGCCGCCCACGCCGACGACGATGCGGCGCGCTCCCGACTCCGCGGCGTGGGCGATCAGTTCGCCGGTACCCGACGTGGACGCGGCAATCGGATCGTTCCCAGCCGCGCCGCCGACGAGCGCCAGCCCCGAGGCGAAGGCCATCTCGATGATCGCTTCGGACCCCACGAGGCGCCATGGTGCGTCGACCGGATCGCCGAGCGGCCCCGTCACGAGCGAGGTGCGATTCGGACCCCCCAATGCAGCCAGGGTGCCTTCGCCGCCGTCCGCCAAGGGCAGCTCGACGCACGACGCGCCCGCCGTGCGGGTCGCGTCGGCGATCGCCGACGCGACCTCGAAGGCGGTGGCCGTGCCACGGAACTTGTCAGGAGCAGCGAGCACACGCACGCCTCCTATGGTGGCCGACTCGGGCGCGATCCGCGCCCCGCGGCGGCCTAACTCGGGATCTTCTTGTCCAGCCCGATGACGACGAGCACGTTTGCAGCCTTCGCGCGATCGGCCGCGTTGGCCTTGACCGGTGGGCTTTCGGGCATGCGTTCGAGCAGTGCTTCGACCGGGTCGGCCACGGCCATGTCGCGGGCGATCTGCTTCGCGTCCTCGGCATAACCGTCGCGGTAGTACACCCGTGACACAGCGATCGTGGCCGTGCTCGCGTCGGCTGCCGCTTGCATCGCGTACCCCTTCGGCTGGAGCTTGGCGGTGACGTTGCCTGCGCCGTTCGCCGAACCAGTGCCGTTCGCGACGAGCACCTTCACCTCGGCCGGTTTGTGCAGGCCGCTCACCGGTGTTGTGCCGGTGGCCGCGCTCGGCCCCGTGATACCCGAGAAGCCGGTCTTGCCGGAAACCGATGACGAGGCCGATGGCCCCGTGGGCCCGCTCACCGCGGCTTTGGTGGTAGTGGTGACGGCGGTGCCACCGGTCGCGCCGGTGGTGGACCGCGCAGTCGAGCCTTTGTCGTCGTGGCCGCGCCACAACAAGAGTGCGCCGATGATCACCGCGACGCCCACGAGCAGCGCGCCGCGGACGGCGGCATCGCCGGTGGACCGGCCCAGACTTCCATCGGTGTTTTGGCGATTGTTGGCGGTCATGGTCGGGAGCGCTCCTCGATCGGGCGACCACCGATGCGGCCACGCCGGCGCTCGAGCCGGGTGCGACGGAGTCGACGTACCAATGACGTATCGTAATCGAGCGCAGCGGGGCCATCGATCATCGTCGCGAGCCTCGCAGTCGGCGGCGCCCATCGCAGGGATCCCGCTGAGCGCACGGCCGCGATCCCGCTGAGCGCACGGCCAGCATGCCGATAGGCTCGCGCGGTTGCCGGTGCAACGGGTCGCGGGCCTCCGCTCCGCTCAGGGCCGGCTGATTCGGCCCGAGTAGCTCAGTGGCAGAGCAACCGCCTTGTAAGCGGTAGGTCGTCGGTTCAACCCCGACCTCGGGCTCGGCTCACGTTTGCGGGGTCTCATCGTCACCCCACGGGTTGTCGACGAACCAGTTCTCGCCAAGTTCGTCTTCGATCGTGTCGGGATCATCGCGTTCGAGCACCGCCGCGGCCCACCCGTCGAGTCGTCGCACCTCGCGCACCGAGCAGCCCGCCTCGGCGAACACCGCGATCACCGGGTCGAGCTGTGCGTCGAGCATGCCGCTCAGCACCAGGGAACCGCCGGGCACCACAACCGAAACCAGGTCGGAAGCGAGCTCGCGCAGGGTCACTGCGAGCAGGTTGGCGACCACGGTGTCGAACGTCGTCGCGAAGTCGGAGACCGACTCGCCGACCGCGAGCACACGGGCACTCACCCCGTTTCGGG
Source organism: Actinomycetes bacterium (assembly GCA_031393535.1). Taxonomy (GTDB): domain Bacteria; phylum Actinomycetota; class Acidimicrobiia; order Acidimicrobiales; family WLNW01; genus WLNW01. Next base: position 9,151 of record JANMVY010000293.1, read on the forward strand.
CCGCGTTTGCCGCACACACGTCGAGCGCGGCGGGATCGATGTCGTTCGCGAGCACGCGCGCCGCGCCGCGGAACGCCGCCGCAATGGCCAGCACGCCGCTGCCGGTGCCCACGTCGAGCACGAACGCGCCGTCGAGCGGCTCGTTCCACAACAACCCGAGCGCGAGCACAGTCGAGGCGTGCGCGCCACTGCCGAACACGCGACCGGGATCGAGTGTGATCACCACCGACGCACCGTGATCATCGGCCGGTGCGAGCCACGCCGGTTGCACGAGGACCTCGCCAACTCTCGTCGGGGCGGCGAACTTGCGCCACTCGTCGGCCCACGTGTCGTCATCGACCGATTCGACCGTGGCGCCGCGTTCGATCGACGCCGCCGCGTGCGCCGTGACCGCGTCGGCGAACCCGGCCAGGAGCAGCACGGGGTCGTCGCCGCGCTCCTCGAGCCCGAGTGCCCCGGCCGACCACAGCCGATCGGCTGCGAGCTCGGCATCCGCGACGGGCACGGCAACGACGACGCGCCACCCGAGGCTCACCGCACGTTGCGCATGTCGCGGCGGCGCGCGATCTCGAAGCACGCAAGGGCTCCGGCCACCGAAACGTTGAGCGAGTTGAGTCGGCCGCGCAGCGGGATCGACACGACGCTGTCGCACAGCTTCCGCACGAGGGTCGACAATCCGGCACCCTCGGCGCCGAGCACGAGCGCCACCGGCTCGGTCGCGAGTTCGAGCGCGAAGAGCGAATGATCGGCGGCCGCGTCGAGGCCGATGGTCCACACCCCGTGTTCGCGGAGCGATCGTAAGGCGGTCGGGATGCCCGGCACCGTGGCCATGCGGAGTCGTTCGACGGCACCCTGCGCGGACTTGGTGACCGTGGGCGTCACGTGCGCCGCACGATGTCGGGGCAGGATCACCCCGGACACGCCAGCGCACTCCGCGGAGCGCAGAAGCGCTCCGAGGTTCCCGGGATCGGTGACGCCGTCGAGCAGCAGCAGGAACGGCGGGGCGCCGCTCTCGCCGGGCTGCATCAACTCGTCGAGGTCGTACTCCCGCAGCGGGGCGGCCATGGCGATGACGCCCTGAGGGGCATCGGTGCGCGCCAGCGCTTCGAACCTGCCCCGCGACACCTCGCGCAGTGGCACCTTCAACTCGTCGGCGAGGTCGATGATGTCCTCGAGAATCGGCGCCGGGTCGAGGTCGCTCGCGAAGATCACCTCGCGGGCTCGCCGCGTACCCGCGAGCAGTAGTTCCAACACCGCATGACGACCCTCGACCTGGTCACCGCCGAGCGAGCGCCTCGCAACGGCGACATGGGGTCGCAACGGTGTCGACCCGCGCTGGCCGGCCACCTTCGGTCGACGACCGACACCGCGAGCCGGTGAACCGCTGCGGGCCGGTTTGGGCGGCGGGGAACCAGTCCGCGCCGGCCCACTGTTTCGCGCGGGCGAACCGCTCCGCGCCGGTTTGGGCGCCGCACTACGAGAGCCACCGGCTTTGGCCGCGGCGTTCCGCGTGCCACCGGTTCGCGGCGCGGCGCCGCGCCCACCCGGCGCAGTACGCGCCGAACCGCGGCGTCCGCCGTCGGACGTGCCGCCCCGCCCGCTCTTGGCCGGGCTCATGCACCAC
>JANMVY010000386.1:0-2778 GCA_031393535.1 Actinomycetes bacterium
GTCAAGGAGATCGTCGGCAAGCCCATCGCGTTCGCGTCCACCGGCGAGAAGCTCGCCGATTTCGAGCTGTTCCACCCGAACCGCCTCGCGGACCGCATTCTCGGCATGGGCGACATGCTCACCCTCATCGAGAAGGCCGAGGAGGTCTACGAGAAAGACCAGGCCGAGGCGGCGGCCACAAAGATGCTCGAGGGGCAGTTCACCCTCGATGACTTCCTCGAGCAGATGCAGCAGATCAAGAAGATGGGTTCGCTCAACAAGCTGCTCGCCATGATGCCCGGCGTGCCGAAGGAGTTGAAGAACGTCCAGATCGAAGACAAGCAGCTCGCGCGCGTCGAGGGCATCATTCACTCGATGACCCCGGCTGAACGCGCCGAGCCCGATGTGATCGACGCGTCGCGCCGCCAACGCATCGCCCGGGGGTCCGGGGTCGACCCCACCGAGGTCACGGGCCTGGTCAAGCAGTTCATGGAAATGCGCCGAATGATGAAGCAGATGGGTGGCTTCGGCACGAAGAAGCTCAAGTCGAAGCGCAAGGACAAAGGCGGCAAGAACAAGCCGCAATCGCGCGGGGGTGGATCCGGTCGCGTGACGCCGAAAGGCCCCGCCCGCATCCCGAAGATGCCGCTCGCGCTGCCCGGTCTCGACGATGGCTCAGGCGCGCTTGGTCTGCCGGGTCTGCCCGGATTCCCGCGCTAACCTCCTCGCATGCACGCTGGTGATCAGGTCGACGACTTCACGCTGCCCGACGAGACGGGCACGGCGCGCCGACTGAGTGAGCTACTCGCCGTCGGACCGGTGGTGTTGTTCTTCTATCCCGCAGCGATGACCTCGGGGTGCACCAAGGAGAGCTGCCATTTCCGAGATGTGCGCGAGGAGTTCGCCGCGCTCGGTGCCCAGCCGGTCGGTATCAGCGGCGACACGGTCGACAAGCAGCGCCAATTCTCCGACAAGCACTCGTTCGGCTACCCGCTGCTCTCCGATCCCGACCGGGTTGTGGCCGGTCTGCTCGGTGTGTCACGTGGGCTCCTCGGCCTGTCACCCCTCAAACGCACCACGTTTGTCATCGACACCGACCGGCGCATCCTCGCTCGGATCGCGAGCGAGTTCCGCATGAACAGCCATGCCGACGAGGCCCTCGAGGTGCTGCGCCATCGCGGCCTCCGGCCGGCGTAAGGAATTGCCGCCGGCTTGAACTAGCCTGGCCACCCGAGCAAGAAGGAACGAGAAGAACCGTGGCAGTAAAGCTCCGCCTGATGCGGATGGGCAAGACCAAGCAACCGACCTACCGCGTCGTCGCCGCAGATGCGCGTTCCCCGCGCAACGGCAGGTTCATCGAGATCATCGGTACCTATGAGCCTCGCCAGGAGCCTTCGCGCATCTCTGTCGACAACGATCGTGCAGTGCATTGGCTGAAGAACGGTGCCCAACCCACCGACCGCGTCGCGAAGATCCTCAAGATCTCCGGTGCGTGGGAGCAGGCAGGCAAGTGAGCATCGACATCGACGACACCGAGCAGCCCACGGCGGCCACCGCCACGGCCGTTCTCACGTACCTCACCCGCCAACTCGTCGATACGCCAGATGCCGTCGGCGTCGAAGTCGCGAACGAACGTGGCAAGACAACGTTGAACGTCCGGGTCGCGCCGGGCGACCTCGGTCGGGTCATCGGCAAGCGTGGCCGTACGGCGAACGCCATCCGCGCAGTCGTCCGTTCCACGGCGGCTGTTCGCGATGGTGTCGAGGTCGATGTCGAGTTCCTCGACTGATCCGGTGGCCTCGAGTTCCTCGGCTGACCCCGCATCGGCGGGTCCCGACCTACTCGAGGTCGGTCGCATCGAAAAGCCCCACGGTGTGCGAGGCGATGTCATCGTGCGCCTGACCACCAATCGTGTCGAGCGCCTCGCGCCGGGCACGGTGTTGCGCACGCCTACGGGCACTATCGAGGTGCTGGCCTCCAAACCGCATCATGACCGTTTCCTCGTCACCATCGCAGGTGTCCACGATCGTGAAGGGGCCGATCGGCTACGTGGCTGCCCGCTCCTCGCTGCACCGATCGATGACCCCGACGAGCTCTGGGTGCACGAGTTGATCGGCGCTGTCGTCGTCGACGCGACCGGTGTCGAACGAGGCCGAGTGCTCGACGTGCTCGCGAACCCGGCGAGCGATCTGCTCGAGCTCGACTCCGGCGCACTGGTGCCCGTGCGGTTCATCACCGACGTCGCGCCGCGCGAACGCATTGTGGTCGACGTGCCCAGCGGCCTCTTCGAGCTGGGTTGAGCGCCCGCGCACCCCTCATGCGCATCGACGTCCTTACCATCTTCCCCGACATGGTCACCGATTTCGGTCGCCGCAGCCTGCTCGGCAAGGCGTGCGAGCGCGGCCTCGTCGACCTGCGCGTGCACGACCTACGCGCGGCGACCTCCGACCCTCATCGTTCGGTCGACGATGCACCCTTCGGCGGAGGAGCCGGCATGGTGCTGTCGGCCGAGCCGATCTTCGCGATGGTCGAGGCAGTGGTGCCACCTCGACCGCTGTACTACCTGGGTCCCGCCGGGCGACGGTTCGACCAAGCATGGGCCCGCGAGCTGGCGTCGCTCGACGGATTCAGTTTGCTGTGCGGGCGGTACGAGGGCATCGACGAGCGAGTGCGCACGCACCTGGTCGATGGCGAGCTCTCGATCGGCGACTACATTTTGTCCGGCGGAGAGGTAGCGGCGATGGTGGTGCTCGAAGCGGTCAGCCGGCTCGTGCCGGGTGTCATGGGAAACGCCGCGTC
>JANMVY010000393.1:0-2506 GCA_031393535.1 Actinomycetes bacterium
CGATCCACGGGACGAGCCGCGCAACTACGAGCGCTCTGATCTCACACCGCTCGCCGCGCGCCTCGAGCGGCCGTTGCTGCTCGTGCACGGCATGGCCGACGACAACGTGGTGATGGCCCACACGCTGCGGCTGTCGCGCGCCTTGCTCGAAGCGGGCCGCGCGCACCGGGTGGTGCCGCTGTCGGACGTCACGCACATGACACCGCAGCAGACCGTGGCCGCAAACCTGCTGCAGCTCGAGGTCGACTTCTTCCGCGAGTCGCTGCACATCGGTGCGCCTGAACCCGCGTAGCGATCGAAGCCCGTCGTGCCACAGCCCGGCGGTGACCTCCGAGCGAGCAGGCCGTCGAGCGCGTTGGCGAGCGCCGAGCGTCAGTCCGCGAGGGTCACGGTCACGGCGAACGTGCTGCCTTCGATAACGGTAATCGGCTCGGTCACCTTGCCCGCGGCGCGCACGTCGTCGAGGGTCTGGGCGATGTGCGCGAGGCGTGCTGCGGTATCGGTGACCACCACGCGTTCGACGGGTGCGGTGAGCGACTTCTTCGCCTCGGTCTTGGCCCTGCGGATCTCGCCCAGGATTTCGGCCGCGACGTCGCTCACCGCGGGGTCGACGCCCGCGGCGACTGCTCGCAGCTCTGCTGCGTCGGGCCACGGGTTGCGGTGCACCGAGTCGGTGTGCCACCACGACCAGACCTCCTCGGTGACGAAGGGCAACAGCGGGGCGAAGAGCCGCAGCATCGTCGACAGCCCGAGACGCAGCGCGTGTTGGGCGGAGCGTGTCTCGGCGTCGCCGATCTCGCCGTAGGCGCGCGGCTTGACGAGCTCGACGTGGTTGTCGGTGAACGTCCAGAAGTTGGTCTCGGTGCGCTCGAGTGCCCGTGCGTAGTCGTAGCTGTCGAAGGCACGTGTGGCATCGTCGACCAGAGCGGCGAGGCGGGCCAGGAATGCCCGATCGACGGCGGCGGTGATGGCTGATGCATCGATCGAGGTGTCGTCACCGAAGCCGAGCACGAACTTCGACGCGTTGAGGAGCTTGATGGCAAGGCGTCGTCCGATCTTCATCTGCGATTCGTCGAACGCGGTGTCGGTGCCGGGTCGACCGCTGGCCGCCCAATAGCGGACCGCGTCGCTGCCGTACTGCTCGAGCAGATGGATGGGCGTGACGACGTTGCCCTTCGACTTCGACATCTTCTTGCGGTCAGGATCGAGGATCCATCCGGACAACGCCGCGTTGGACCACGGGATGCTGTCGTGCTCGAGGTGGGCACGCACGACGCTGGAGAACAGCCACGTGCGGATGATGTCGTGGCCCTGCGGACGCATGTCCATCGGGAACGTGCGGGCGAACAAGTCGGGATCGTCGACCCAGTGGCATGCGATCTGCGGCGTGAGCGACGACGTGGCCCACGTGTCCATGATGTCGGGATCGCCGACGAAGCCGTTGGGCTCGCCACGTTGATCTTCTGTGAACCCGGCCGGAACGTGACTTGCCGGGTCGATGGGCAGCTCCGCGTCGGCGGGCACGATCGGTGCGTCATAGACCGGCTCGCCATGTTCGTCGACCGGGTACCACACCGGGATCGGCACCCCGAAGAATCGTTGCCGACTGACGAGCCAGTCGCCGTTGAGGCCACTCACCCAGCTCTCGTAGCGCCCGCGCATGTACGACGGCACCCACGACAACTCGTGACCGCGGGCGACGAGCGCGTCGCGCAGCGCGTGCTCGCGCCCGCCGTTGCGGATGTACCACTGACGCGTGGTGATGATCTCGAGCGGCTTGTCGCCCTTCTCGTAGAACTTCACCGGGTGGGTGATCGGGCGCGGCTCGCCGATGAGCTCGCCCGACGCGCGCAACAGTTCGACCGCCTCCTTCTGTGCGGACACCACCGTCTTGCCTACGAGGCGGGCGTATGCATCGCGTGCGTCCGCGCTGTCGATGCCCGCGGGCGGGTCGGCGAGGATGCGACCGTCGCGGCCGACGATGGCACGTACGGGCAGTGCCAGCTCACGCCACCAGATGACGTCGGTGAGATCGCCGAACGTGCATATCATCGCGATACCGGTGCCCTTGTCGGGATCGGCGAGCGCGTGCGCGCGAATCGGTACCTCGACTCCGAAGATCGGCGTGCGCACCGTGGTACCGAAGAGCGGTTGGTAGCGCGGGTCGTCGGGGTGCGCGACGAGCGCGACGCACGCGGCGAGCAATTCGGGGCGCGTGGTGGCGATGGTGATATCGGCCCCACCATCAGAACGATGGAACGCGAGCGTGTGGTAGGCGCCTGGGCGCTCTTTGTCCTCGAGCTCGGCCTGCGCAACCGCGGTACGGAACGTGATGTCCCAGAGGCAAGGTGCTTCGCTCTGGTATGCCTCGCCCCGCGCGATGTTGCGAAGGAACGCGCGCTGCGACGTGCGTTGGCAATGGTCGTCGATTGTCGCGTAGGTCATTGTCCAGTCGACCGACAGCCCGAGCCGGCGAAAGAGCTCCTCGAAGGCCTTTTCGTCCTCG
>JANMVY010000406.1:0-5641 GCA_031393535.1 Actinomycetes bacterium
CGCGAGCACTTCGCCGGCCGCGACCAGGGCACCGACTACCGCGTCGACGCGCACCACCGTCCCCGGCATGGGGGCGAGCAATGATCCGGCGCGCAACTCGACGACCGGGAGCGGGAACCGTGGCTCCACTCGAAGGCTCACACTGTCGCGGCTGGTGGCAATGTGGATCACCTCGTCGGCGTCATCGACGACCCACCGTCGACGCACGCCATGCGCGGTCAGGTCGACCGAGGTGGGGCACACATGGTGCACGACGACGTCGGCGCGTCGCCGGCCGTCGACGTCGACGATGCAGGTCCGACCAATGGCGTACGCGACCTCGATGCGCCGCGCGCCATGGCGATAGGTGCGCTGTTGCAGCTGCGCACGATTGTTGCGGAACCCGCTGACCACGCTCGCGAGCACGGGTGCATCGGCGCGTGCGGCCGACTGCTGCGCGAGTGCCGCGGCCACAGCCGCGAGATCCACGTCCGCATCGACCATGCGACCTGCGACGAGCACGCGTGGTTCGTGACGATCGAGGAACCCGGTGTCGGTGCCACCCGCGAGGAACTCGGGGTGGTCGAGCACGCCGATCAACAGCTCACGGTTGGTGGCAACGCCGTCGACCCGACTGCGACGCAACGCGTCGCCGAGCACGTGGGCTGCCTCGGTGCGCGTGGGTGCGTGCGCGATGATCTTGGCAAGCATCGGGTCGTAGTTCGCGCTCACGGTGTCGCCCGCCGCGAAGCCGCAGTCGACCCGGACCCCGCCGCTCGCGGCGATGTCGACACGTCGCAGCACGCCGGGTGACGGTAGGTAGTCGTTGTCTGGATCCTCGGCATAGAGGCGGGCCTCGATGGCGTGGCCGCGCAACACCGGTTCGAGGGCCGCAGGCGGCAGGGGCCGGCCGGCGGCCACTTCGATCTGCAGCCGCACGAGGTCGAGCCCGGTGACGGCCTCGGTCACCGGGTGCTCGACCTGCAGGCGGGTGTTCATCTCGAGGAAGAAGAACGCGCCGTCGGGCGCCACGATGAACTCGACCGTTCCCGCGCCGACATAGCCGACCGAACGAGCTGCGAGCACCGCGGCCTCGCCCATCCGGGCGCGCAACTCGGGGGTGACGAACGGCGACGGTGCTTCCTCGATGATCTTCTGATGTCGCCGCTGGATCGAGCACTCGCGCTCGAACAGGTGCACCACGTTGCCGTGCGTATCGGCCATCACCTGCATCTCGATGTGGCGTGGTCGCTCGATGTAGCGCTCGACGAAAACTGTGTCGTCGCCGAACGCGCTCGCCGCCTCGCGTCGTGCGCTCGCGACCGCATCGGTGAACGAGGCGACCTCGCGCACAAGACGCATGCCCCGGCCACCGCCGCCGGCGGATGCCTTCACGAGCAGCGGCAGGCCGAGCCGCGCCGCGAGCGCGCCGAGCGCCTGCTCGGGAACGCCGCGCAGATCGGCGCCGGGTACCACGGCGACGCCTACAGCAGCCATCAACTCGCGCGCCGCGAGCTTCGAGCCCATCGCGTCGATCGCAGACGGCGGCGGACCCACCCACACGACTCCTGCCGCGATGCACGCGCGAGCGAACGCGGCGTTCTCCGACAGAAACCCGTACCCGGGGTGCACGGCATCGGCCCCGGCGCGGCGCGCTGCGGCCACCACTGCATCGATGCAGAGATACGACGTCGCGGGTGTCGCGCCACCGAGCGCGACGGCACTATCGGCTTCGCGCACGAACGCCGCGTCGGCGTCGGGATCGCTGTACACCGCCACTGTCTCGATTCCCATCGCGCGACACGTGCGCATGATGCGACAGGCGATCTCGCCCCGGTTCGCGATGAGGAGCTTGCGAATGGTCACGTGCGCCCCTACATCCGGAACACTCCGAAGCCGCGGCGGCCTCGGATCTCGTTGGAGTGACATGCCGACAATGCGATGCCGAACACCGCGCGCGTGTCGCGCGGGTCGATCACTCCGTCGTCGTGGACGCGGCCGCTCATGAACGGCGCGAGCGATTCGGCCTCGACCTGTTCCTCGAGAGCCCGTCGGCTGCGCGCATCGGCGCCTTCGTCGAACGGACGACCTGCCCCTGCCGCGGATTGGCGGGCCACGATCGACATCACGCCCGCGAGTTGCTCGGGGCCCATGATCGCAGTCTTGGCGTTCGGCCAGGTGAAGAGGAACCTGGGCGAATACGAGCGGCCTGACATGCCGTAGTTGCCGGCGCCGTACGAGGCGCCCATGTTGCACGTGAGATGCGGCACCGATGAGTTGGTGACCGCGTTGATCATCTTGGCGCCGTCCTTGATGATGCCGCGCTGTTCGGCCTTCTTGCCCACCATGAAGCCTGTGGTGTTCTGCAGGAACACGAGCGGCGTGTCGGTCTGGTTGCACAACAGGATGAACTCGGTGCCCTTCTGCGATTCCTCGGAGAACAGCACGCCGTGCGCGTTGGCGAGCACCCCCACGAGATAGCCGTGGATGTACGCCCAGCCCGTGACGAGCGCGGTGCCGTAGAGCGGCTTGTACTCCTCGAACGCGGAGCCGTCGACGACGCGGGCTAACACCTCGCGCGGATCGAAAGGCACCTTCAGATCGACCGACGCGATGCCCAATAGGTCCTCGATGTCCTCCAAAGGTTCGCGGCTGATTCGAGCCGGAGGCGGGCCCAGCTTGCGCCAGTTGAGGTGGGCGACGATCGCGCGGCCGATGCGGATGCAGTCGAGCTCGTCGCGCGCGAAGTAGTCGCACAGGCCCGACACGCGCGCATGCATCTCCGCGCCGCCGAGCTCCTCGTCGTCGCTGTCCTCGCCGATCGCCATCTTGACGAGCGGCGGGCCGCCGAGGAACACCTTGGCCGCCTGATCGACCATGACCGAGTAGTCGCACAAGCCGGGCACGTAGGCGCCGCCCGCGGTGGAGTTGCCGAACACCAATGCCACTGTGGGGATGGCGAGTGCCGAAAGCTCGGTGAGGTCGTGGAAGAGCTGACCTGCAGGTACGAACAACTCGGCCTGCGAGGTGAGATCACCGCCGCCCGACTCGACCAGGTTGATGACCGGCAGCCGGTTCTCGCGTGCGATCTGCATCGCCCGCAGCACCTTCTTCCACGTATACGGGTTCGAGGTACCGCCGCGCACCGTGGGGTCGTGCGCGATCACCATGCATTCGACGCCCGAAACCACGCCGACACCGGTGACGAGGCTCGCGCCCACGTGGAAGTCGGTGCCCCACGCAGCGAGTGTCGACAGCTCGAGAAACGGAGCGTCGCGATCGAGCAACAACTCGACTCGTTCGCGCGCGAGCAGCTTGCCGCGCGCCCGATGCCGTTCGACGTAGCGAGTACCGCCGCCTGCGCACGCGAGCCGCTGTTGCTCGTCGAGCGCGGCGATGCGTTCGAGATTGCCCACGCAGTTTCGCACGAAGAGGTCGCTGGTGCGATCGACGCTGCTACGAAGAACCTGCATACGGCTCCTCTCGGGTGCCGGTGTCCGCGACGTCCACGGCTTGTCTCCTGATCAGTCGGCGGGCGAGAGGATCAGGCCACTGCGTCCGCCGGCCACCATCACGTGCTCGGCGCCGGGCACCTGGTTCACCGCGGTGCCACGGATCTGCCGCACACCCTCGAGGATGTTGTTGAGGCCGTGGATGTAGGCCTCGCCGAGCAGACCACCGTGCGTGTTGACCGGGATCGTGCCGCCCATGTCGATGTTGCCCTCTTTGATGAAGTCGCTCGCCTCACCGGTGCCACAAAAGCCCATCGCCTCGAGTTGCAGGAACACGACCGGGCTGAAGTTCTCGTAGAGCATCGCCGCGTCCATGTCGGCGGGCGTGAGCCCGGACGTCTCGTACAGCTGTTTCGCCAGGAACTTCGCCTCGGGAAACTCGCCGAGGTCGCCGTGGTAATAGTTGAACATCACGTTGCCATCGCGCACGTGACCGTCCGCGACCGCCGCGATCTTCGCGGCCTTGTGCGGCAGGTCCTTCGCGCGGTCGGCGCCGGTGACCACCATGGCCACACCGCCGTCGCTCTCCTGGCAGCAGTCGAGCAGGCGAAGGATCGGCTCGACGATCCACCGCGAGTTCTGATGATCCTCGAGCGTGATGGGCCGTTGGTAGAACCAGGCGTTCGGATTGGTCGCGGCATGCTTGCGCGCCACCACCGTGTACCGGCCGAAGTCCTCGTTGGTGAGCCCGAAGCGGTACATGTAGCGCTGGAACGCCAGCGAGTAGGTCTTGGCCGGAATGTCGAGCCCGAACGGCAGATACCAGTTCCAACCCGGCGGTGTCACCCGCTGATTCGGCTGGCCGAAGCGACGGCCCGAGCGCTCGTTGAACGCGCGATAGACGAGCACGGCCTTTGCCGCGCCGCCGTGCACGGCGAGCGACGCGTGCTGCACCGTGGTGTGCGCTCCGGCACCGCCGTGCGGAGTGCGCGACCAGTACCGCAGCACGGGAATACCGAGACAGCGGGCGAGCAACAGCTCATCGTTCGAGTCGAGGGTGAAGGTGACGAGGCCGTCGATGTCGGCCGGGGTCATGCCTGCGTCGCGGATGGCCGCGATGCCGGCTTCGGCCGCGAGCTGCAACTCACTGCGGCCCGAGTTCTTCGAGAAATCGGTCTGGCCGATGCCGGCGATGATCGTGTTGCCTGCCGCGCCCATGTCAGCGTGCCACCGGTCGGAACTGCGGCAGCTTCACACCGTCGAGCTCGCGGAAGCACAACTCGACGCGCATCTCGTTGCGCACGTCGGCCATGTCGATGTCGACCAGGTTCGACACGAAGCGCAATCCTTCGTCGAGCTCGACGAGGATCACGATGCGGGACTCGTCATCGGGCTCGGTCGGGTGACGCGAAACGATCCAGCTGTGCACGGTACCGGTGCCCTCCGACGCCACCGTGTCCCATGAGGTCGAGTGGCATTCGCCGCACATCGGCGCCGGCGGATGACGAAGCACTCCGCAGCCGGCGCACCGCTGGATGAGCAGTTGGTCGCTCTGCACGCCGTCCCAGAAGTACTCGTCGTCCCTGTCGACGCTCGGTGGGATCACTTTCGCCATGGTTCGCTCCGTCGTGTCACCGTCATGTGCAACCTTGCCCCATCCGCGGTTCCGTTGCCCGTGATTCCCCGACATCCCACGACCACTTGGATCAAACCCTATAGCGTTGGGATACCGTTGGCATCGCGTGTTCGCGCGAACATCGGCACCCTCACCCAACCGACCGGTACGGTTGTGCCCGAACCGCAGGGGGGATTCCATGAACCCGTCGCACGAACGACTCGTCTCGGCCGATTCGCATGTCACGCTCACCCACGAGGCGGTGAAGGCGCGCCTGGCCACGAAGTTCCACGCCGACTACGACGCTGCTGTCGCGAAGGTGGGCGGCGGTGGCGTGGCCATCCGACAAGGCATGAACTCGATGCCACGTGGGTTCGAAGGTGTGCGCCATGCCATCGGCCGGCCGGGCAACATCGACCCGATCGAGCGCCTGAAGGACATGGACCAGGACGGCGTCGACGTCGAGGTCTGCTACTGCGAGTTCAGCGCGTTCCGGTATCTGTACCTGATCGAGTCGGGGTGGCGTGAGGCAACCCGCGCGTTCAACGACACCCTGGTCGAGTTCGCGGCCGCCGACCCGAAGCGACTCGTCGCG
>JANMVY010000423.1:0-2849 GCA_031393535.1 Actinomycetes bacterium
TCGCCGGACACGGCCGTAGGAGACGACTGCGGTCCGAGCCGTCAGCGCTCGGTGATCACCACTGAGGTGATGGTGACCGCTTGTTTCGGCGGAACCCCGTTGTTGGCGCTGCTGCCGGCCGCGTCGAGCGCCGTGATGGTCGCGTCGCTGTTCACCGCGAGACCGAACAGCGAGTAGCTCGGCGCGAGTGCAACACCGCTCGCGCCGGTGATCACGAAGAATTGGCTGCCGTTCGTGTTCGGACCCGAGTTGGCCATGGCCAACGAGCCGACCTTGTAGGTGCCTGCCTTCGGGAGCACGTCGACGATCTTGTAGCCCGGTCCGCCTCGGCCGGTGCCGAGCGGGTCGCCGCATTGCGCGACGAACGCCGGCATGATCCGATGACACGAGAGGCCGTCGAAAAACTTGTTGCGCGCCAACGCGACGAAGTTGTTGACCGTGAGCGGTGCCGCCTTGGCGTCGAGGTTCACGATCAGCACGCCCTTGTTCGTGGTGATCGTGGCCACGTAGGTCTTGGTGGTGTCGATGCAGCGCTTGAAGGGCGCAGGGAACGAACGAACCTGGGCGCCGCCGCCGGCCGGCGGGCACTCCGTCACCCCGTACCCGTCGGCTCCGGTGGCGTTCACCACGCGTGTCGTGGTGGTCACGGTCCGCGTGGTCGTCACGGCGTCGGCACCCGAGCCGGTTGCGCCGCTCACGGGGCCGATCGATGTTCGGACCGTGGTGGACGTGGCGAGCGAGCTGGACAACACGTTGGCGTCGCTCCCACATGCCGTGAGCAGCAGTGTCGCCGCGGCGATCGCCGCACCCTGCATCGATCGCCAGGCACTCATGGATCCTCCTGTCGTCGAGTGACGAAGGTAGTCGGCGAACAGGTCCGCGGCGGTCCAGGCGAACATCGAGTGTTGCCCACATGGGTGCTGCGTTCGTGCGATGCTCCGTCGGTCCACGAAAGGAAGCCACATGTTCGATCTCACGGGACGCACCGCGCTCGTCACCGGCGCGGGTCAAGGTGTCGGCGCCGGGATCGCCCGAGCGTTCGCGGCTCGCGGTGCCGCGGTCGCGGTGAACGACGTACGACCCGAGCGCGCGGCACAGATCGTCGAGGAGCTGCGTGCACGCGGCGCGCGAGCAGTCACCGCACCGTTCGACGTCACCGCGTACGCATCGGTGCGCGACGGTGTGGCGGCCGCAATGGCCGAGCTCGGGCCACTCGACATCCTCGTGAACAACGCGGGCAACGGGGGCCAACATGGCATGACGCCCGCGCAGTTCCGAGGTTCGGATCCCGAAACCTGGCACGCGCCCATCGACGTCAACCTCTACGGGGTCATGAACTGCTGCCACGTGGTGCTCGACGCGATGTGCGACCGCGGTTTCGGGCGCATCATCACCATTGCATCGGGAGCCGGCATGGTGGGCTTGCGCATCGGTGTGTCGCCGTACGCCGCGGGCAAGGGCGGCGCGATCGGGTTCATGCGCCACCTTGCGGTCGAGAACGCGCGCCGCGCTGTCACGGCCAACACCATCGCGCTGGGGTTGATGACGGGCAACGAAGGCAGTTCGGTGACGAGCGCACTGGCCCAGCAGGTGCCCGTAGGTCGTCTCGGTCGTCCCGATGACATCGGGCCGTTCTGCGTCTATCTCGCGTCGGACGAAGCGGCGTGGTTCACCGGTCAGACCGTGCATCTGAATGGCGGCTCGGTCACGAGTTGACGTTCACCGCGATCGCCGCATCGCGTGCGCCGCGTGGCACGTCGTGCGTTCGATGCTCAGCGGGCCACACCGCGAGCTCGCAACGCGGCGATCGTGGCATCGTCGTACCCGATCTCGCGTAGGACCTGGTCGGTGTGCTGACCCGGCAGCGCGGCCGGGCCACCCGCGGTGCTGGGCGTCCGTTCGAAACGTGCCGGGGGTTCGACCTGGCGGATCGGGCCGCCCGTCGGATGATCGCACACCGAAAAGGTGCCGTTCACGAGCGCCTGCTCGTGCTCGGGGAGGTGCTCGAGTGCCACGGCCTCGACACCGATGATCCCATGCGCGGCGAGACGCGCGAGCGCCTCCGCGACCGTGTATCGCGCCGCCCGCGCCGACACATCCTGGCGCACGGTCGCGAACTCGTCGCTCTCCATGCGCTGGGAGATCGTTGCCCATCGTGGATCGTGCGCCACGTCAGGCGCGTCGAACGCGAGGCACCAACCGCGGAACTCGTCGTCGGTCACGGGCGCGCACGTGGTCCACCCGTCGACATGGCGAACGAGCTCGTTGCTACGGTTCGTCGACACCGTGACGGCATCGGGATGCAACATCGCGAACGGAGTCGCCGTGTCGGGCCACAAGAACCACGCAGCCGCGTCGAGCATGGCCAGGCGGATGTGTTGCCCACCGTCACCGCGCTCGCGTGCGAAGAGCGCAGCGGTCACCGCTTGCGCTGCGGTGAGCGCGGTGATCTTGTCGCACACCAGGTTGCGCACATAGCGCGGTGCCGTGTCGTCGCCTTGCATCGACGTGAAGCCGGACGCCGCCTGGATCAAGTTGTCGTACACCTTCGCCGGTGCGAGCGGGCCGTCGAAACCGAACCCCGCGATGGACAGATACACGACGTCGGCGTTCACCGCGCGCACATCCTCGTACCCGATGCCCATGCGTTCGACCACGCCGGGTCGGAAGTTCTGCACGATCACATCGGCCGCGCCCGCGAGCTTGAGGAACGCTTCCTTGCCGTCGGTGTGGCCCAGGTCGAGCACGATTGCCCGTTTGCCGCGGTTCGAGAGGTGGTACATGGCGCGCATGCCGTTGCGATGCGAGCCGACGACGCGCGTGATGTCACCCATGCCCGGCGCTTCGAG
>JANMVY010000432.1:0-7685 GCA_031393535.1 Actinomycetes bacterium
CCGCCAAGCCGTGCCCGAGCTGGGCCCCGATCGACGCGGCGCTCGCGCCGAGCACGGCGCGTAGTTCGAGGAGGAACCAGAAGCACAGGGCCACACCGAGCACGAGCACAGCTGCGCCGATGAGCCCGACCGCGCGTCGGCTACTCGAGTCGTAGTAGTCGGCGAACGAGCTGTCGGTGGAGTCGCCTCCACCCGGGATGGTGATCATCATGATGTAGCCCGCGGCGAATACGACCCCTGCCGCGACGGCACTCCACGTCACTCGTTTCATTCGTCCCCCAGTTCGGTGGCACGGTGGCCACGACGAGAAAACCGCAACCCGTCGGCGAGCGAGACGAAAAGGGTGCCAACCTCCAGCAACCCGGGGGGCCAACACCCGCGGGCGGCGGTCGCTCGGCGGTCGACATCGGCCCCTCTTCGCGACCGCTGAACGATCGGCGATGTGTAACCATGATTCCTTGAGATCGAGATGCGCCAACTTCATGAAGCCCACGACGACTTACCGCAGCGGTGGCGGCACTCATCCTGCTCGGCGCGGCCTGCGCCTCGCCGAGCGCAGGCAACGTGCTGGAAAGCACCCGCCGTCGACCGTTCGCCGGTGCGAGACTGCACACATGGGACTCGTCGATGACAAGATCGTGATGATCACGGGCGCGGGCAGCGGCATGGGCCGCGCCGGTGCGGTGCTGATGGCCCGCGAGGGCGCGGCGCACGTCTACGTCATCGACGTGAACGACCCGGGTGGTGCCGGCACCGTCGACCTCGTACGTGCGGCCGATGGCGCGGCGACATTCGTGCACGCCGATGTGTGCGACGACGACGCCATCGCCGCGGCGGTGCAACGCATCGTCGCCGAGCAAGGCCGCCTCGATTGTGCCTGGAACAACGCGGGTATCACCGATACCGGTCGACCGTTCACCGATGTCGACCGTGCCTCGTGGGATCGCATGATCGCCGTGAACCTCACCTCGGTGTTCGTGTGCATGAAGGCGGAGTTGCTCCAGATGCAAACGCAAGGGTTCGGCGCGATCGTGAACACGGCTTCCGCGTCGGGGCTCGTCGCGACACCCGGGCTCGTGCACTACACCGTCGCCAAGCACGGCGTGCTCGGTCTCACCAAACAGGGCGCGCTCGAGTACAACAATCGCAACATCCGGGTGAACGCGGTGTGCCCCGGCATGGTGAACACACCGCTCACCCAGGAGTTGTTCGAATCGAACCCGCGCCTCGCAGCGTCGATCCAGCGGCTCATGCCGGGCGGCAAGCTCGGCGAGCCCGATCAGGTGGCCGCCGCGGTCGTCTGGTTGTGCAGCGATCAGGCGAGCTGGGTCTCGGGCTTGTCGATGGTGATCGACGGCGGCTACTTGAACCGCTGAGCGACCGCGGCCTGCGCAATGTCGGCGAGGGGAACCCTCGGTGCTCCGAGGCCACCCGGACGTTCACCGTGGCAGGCCGGACGTTCACCGTGGCAGGCGGAGGATCTCGGCGGCTTGCGACGAATCGGCCACGGGTCGCCCGACGGCGTGTGCGAGTCGTACCGCCTGTTGCACGAGGTCCTCGTTGGTCGGCGTGCCCGGACCCGCGTAGTCCTCGAGGCCGACCTTCAGATGTCCACCCGCCTCGAGCGCGAGCCGGGCAACCGGCGTCGCCAGCAGATCGGCGCCGATCGCCGACACCGACCACGGCAGCGCCGACCCCTCCAGCATCTCGAGATACGCCGCGAGCGCCTTCGCGGTCGGCGGCAGACCGAACGACACGCCACTCCCCCGTGCGAAATACCCGTTCGGTCCGCCGAAGTAGAGCTTGACCATCGCGCCGAGCGGCAGACGCCCGGCGCGCTCGAACGCGAGCGTGTGGTTCAACCACGTGGGCTCATAGATCGAGATGCTCGGGCCCAACGCGAGCCGCTCGCACAACGCGAAGCCGTGATGGATGTCGGCGACGCTGTTGACGTACGGGCCCAGCCCCAGTGCCGGCAACCCGTTCTCGTCGGCCCATGTCACGTTGACGCATCCCGGGTCGACGATGCCGATCCGCAACCCGACCGCATCGATGAGCGGCTCGAAGTGCGCGAGTCGTTCGGCCATGTCCTCGCCGAGTTGTTGTGTCGGGTAGAGCAACGCATCGGGGTGGCGTTCGAGCACCGGCCTCCAGCTCTCGGTATAGAGCCCAACCGCTTCGTCGCGGGGCAACTCGATCGAGTGGTTGTGTGCGTGCACGATCGCGGCGCCCGCGTCGATACAGCCGATCGCAGTGCGCGCGATCGTGTCGGGCGTACGCGGCGTGTGCGGGTTCCGTTCGGACGTGGTGAGCCCGTTGATGGCCACCTCGATGATCACGGGTGTTCCGGCGTCGGACACGGAGACTCCTCTCGGGGCAGTGCGGCGACTCGCACACCTGAGTTGTACTCGACGACGCCGCCAGGGCGCTCCGACGACGACACCCATGTGCGCCACGGCGGTGATACTGACGACTCGACCGAGCGCACTCGTAAAGGAGGTCGCGTACTGAGCACGGCGATCGCCCGCGCCCGCGGGCCGACGCGACGCGGCGCGGCGCGGCGTGCGTGCGTCGCACTACGGTCGCGCGATGGCACCCACGACACATCTCCACGTCGCGCCCATCACGGCCTCGTTCGGCGCAGTGCTCGACGGCCTCGACCTCGCAGCCGGTCTTTCCGACACAGATGTGCGGGCCCTGCACGACGCAGTGGTGGCGCACGGCATGGTCGTGCTGCGCGGTCAGTGCCTCGACGACGATCAACAACTCGCGCTCGGACGACGGTGGGGGGCGCTGCACGTCTACCCCGTGTTCCGTCTCGCAGGCCAGGAGGTGCCGATCGAGTGGGTCGAGGACACCGTCGACAGCCCGCCGAAGGCATTCCGCTGGCACACCGACCTGCCGTGGGAACCAAGGCCGCCCAAGTTCGGCATGTTGTCGGCCCAGGTCGTACCCGACGCCGGCGGCGATACCATGTGGGCCGACACTGCCGGCGCGTACGACGCGTTGTCCCTAACGATGAAGCAGTGCCTCGCCGGTTTGCGCGTGCTGCACAAGGTCGAGGCGGGTGGCATGGATCGCCTCGCCTCGCTCGTCGATGCCGAAGCCGGCGCAGCCTTCCGGCGCGAGTACGCCGCGGGCGTCGAGCATCCGCTGGTGCGACGCAACGCCGACGACGGTCGGCTCGCGCTCTACCTCGCCGGGTACTGGATGGACCACATCGTGGGCATGACGCCCGAGGAGAGCGCGGCACTGCTCGCGTTCCTCATGACGCACGCGACGCAGCCCCGCTTTCAGTGCCGATGGCGCTGGGCGAAAGACGACCTCGTCATCTGGGATGAACGCCGCTCGATGCACCTCGCGCTACCCGATCACTACCCGCGGCACCGCAAGCTGCGCCGCTGCACCGTCGAGGGTGAAACGCCGCTCGGCCCGAACGGCGCCGTGGCTGCGTCTCGCCCCGCCGCGTGACAGCGCCTTCGATATTGCCGAACATCTCCGTATTCCGGAAAGGATGTGGACCATGGACCAGCCGGTCTTCACGTCGGGCGTGTACTACCGCGATCCCAAGGCTGCCTTGACGTGGCTCGAGCACGCGTTCGGTTTCGAGATCACAATGGCGATCGACGGACCACCCGAGGCACCGCAGTACTGCCACTACGAGATGAGCGTCCAGGGCCGCGGTCGCGTGATGATCGGCGGCGAATGGAACGACACGGCACGAAGCCCCAGTGGGCTCAGCGACGTGAACACACAGAGCGTGCACGTGCAACTGCTCGCGGGCCTCGACGAGCACTGTGCGCACGCCCGCGCCAACGGCGCGGTCATCGTGCTTGAGCCCGAGGATCAGTTCTACGGCGACCGCGTGTATCGCGCTAGAGACCTCGAAGGCCACGACTGGGCCTTCGCGATGAAGGTGCGCAACGTCACCCTCGCCGACGCGGAAGCGGCGCTCGGACAACCAATCATCGCGAACAACTGGCCGTGACCTCCGCGAACCACACCGCCATGTCGGCTGCGTTCGGCGACGTCTGCACCAACGCGAGGGTGCGCTCACGGTGACGCGGTGCGACCGCGAGCGCATCCCCGACGTAGCGCAACACGTCGTCGACCAGACCCAGGCGCGCCACGATGAGCTCGCCCGCGGCGCGTGCGTTCGACGACGCTCGGTCGTGCACCAGCACGGTGTCGCCCGAGCTGACGTCGCGGAGCGTGAGCGAGACGCCGCGTTCGGCGGCGACGACTTCGTACAACGCGAGCGACCGGCCCAACCAGTCGGCGAGCATGACCTGCTCGACCGGTGGGAGCGCGTGGGCATAGAGCGACCCGAACGTCTCGGCCACGTCGCCCTCGAACAACGCCCAGAACGCAACCGTGCCGCTCTCGAGCAATTCCTCGGCCACCGCCTCGCGTCCGTCTCGCCCACGCTGCGACTGCGACGCGACCTCGAGGAGCAGCTCGAGTGCCGCGCGGTGCATCGGGCTGAACGCGTACGCCAGCAGCTTGTGATGCAGCCACGTGGCGTGGCGATCGGGCGCGAGCACGGCCGGCTTGTTCATGCAACACGCCTTGTACTTGCGGCCCGAGCCGCACACGCACGGCTCGTTGCGCCCCGCCGTAGTGCGCCGCACCGGACGCAGGTCGAGCAGGAATTGCAGCTCGGCATCTTCGCCCATGTCGAGCATGCGCCGCACCCGGATTGCTTCGTCGAGCTCGCCGCGCAACGCCAGCTGCCGGGCAAAATGATCGACCGCACCGAGGCAGGAGGGGTCGGCGAGCACTGCCTGTTCGACCAGTGAGGATGCGGCGTCGAAGTCGCCCAACTGCTCGACGACCAACCCCATCAGCAGTGCACCGCCCGCGCGGGCCGAGCCATCGAGCTCGGCGAACGGTTCCGCGAACCGAACGAGCTTCACGAGCGCGTCGTCGTCGAGCAGATCGGCGTAGGCCACCAGAGCGCGCGCCACGTCGCTGTGGGCGAGCGCGTCGGCCACCGCCCGCTCCTGCATCGGCGTCGGCAGCGTCGGCAGCGCATCGCCGGTTGCCGCGAAGGCGCGCCGCGCGAGAGTGAACGCATCGCCGGTTGCCGCGAAGGCGCGCCGCGCGAGGGTGAACGCATCGAGGCAACAGCCACCGAAACCGAACTCGGATGCAACATGTGATCCGATGCGGGCCTCGTGCATCCGCCGAACGAACTCGACCCCGGCCTCGCCCACGAAACCGCCGTCGACTCCGAGCCCTTCGGCCGCGAGCAACTCGGCGAGGGGCCGCACCGCCGAACGGAACAGGTGGTCGTTCACCGTGAGCGCGTCACGCACGATGTCGTCGAGCCGCGCCGCACCACGGTCTTCGGCCGCTGCCGCGAAACACTCGCGCAGCACCGCTCGCTCGCGACCACCCGCACCGGCCTTCACGTCGACGCGTGACATCGTGAGCGCCACACCGCGCCGAACGAACGAGAGCGTGTCTCCGTCGGCGAACGCGTCGAGCCACCCGAGAGGGCCGACGACGCGGCCCGTGTCGTCGAAATCGGCATCGTCGTAGGCCACCTGCACGACCCCGCCTTCGGGCAGCACCATCTCGCCGTCGTCGGGGTCGAAGTACCGATCGAGGGCCAACAGATCGGGGTGCAGCGCGATCGCGCCCGCCGCGCGTTCGGCTTCGGTGAGGCAGTGCGTGAACACCGCCTTGTCGAGTCGAGGCGCGAGCAGGATCGCGCTGGTCAGATCGGATGACACCCACAGCTCGTCGTTGACCGAGAGCAGTTCGAGCGTCTCGTCGATGAGCTCCTCGGCATCGTCGATGCCGAGGAAGTCGAGCAAGCCATCGCGACGCAATTGGTCGACCAGGTCGACAGGGTTGCGGGGGCCGGCTTGGAGCAGGCTGAGTGCGGCCGCAATGACCGCCTGTTCGTTCAGATCGTGATCTTCGTGCACGCGTCGACGCTATCGCCGGGTGCGTCGTGTGCTCGGCTTGCCCCGGGGCGAGGCCGGCTCGGTCGGAGAGGCCAGCGAGGCCGGAGAGGCCGGAGAGGCCAGCGAGGCCGGCGAGGCCGGAGAGGCCAGCGAGGCCGGCTCGGTCGGCGAGGCCGGAGAGGCCAGCGAGGCCGGCTCGGTCGGCGAGGCCGGCGAGGCCGGAGAGGCCGGAGAGGCCAGCGAGGCCGGCGAGGCCGGCTCGGTCGCCAGGAGCAGTCGTAGGATCGCGAGGTGCATCCGATTGCGCGAAGCCGCGGCGTTCGGGTCGACGACGAGGGGGAGGGCGATGACCGGGCAACGAGGCGCCGTTTCGCCGCCGCTACCGCGCCGTGTCGCGTTCGTGACGGGCGCCAGCCGCGGTATCGGCAAGTCGTGCGCGGTGTTCCTCGCGCAGCAGGGTTTCGACGTCGCGATCACCGCGCGCACCGTGCACGAAGGCGACGCGCTCGAGCACTCGCCGACGGTCCACGACTCCGACACGAGCCCACTGCCGGGAAGCCTCGAGTCAACCGCGGCGATCGTCGCCGCGGCCGGTCGCACCGCGCTCGTGCTGCCCGCCGATCTGCTCGACCATGCGTCGCTCGAAGCCGCGGCGGCGCGCACGCTCGACTCCTTCGGTCAGATCGACGTGGTCGTGCACAACGGTCGCTATGTCGGGCCGGGCCACATGGACCGTTTCGCGGACACGCCGATCGAGCTGATCCGCCGACACCTCGAAGCGAACGTGCTCGGGCCGTTGGTGTTGAACAAGATCTTCCTGCCCGCGATGGTCGCCCGCGGCTCGGGAACGATCATCACGATCACGTCCGCCGTCGCATACGCCGATCCGTCGAGTGCGCCAGGCGCGGGCGGTTGGGGCATGGGGTACGGCGTCTCCAAAGCCGCGCTGCACCGCGTCGCCGGATTCCTCGAGGTGGAGTACGGCCGGCACGGCGTTCGAGCGTTCAACGTGCAGCCGGGCATGATCGACGCGGAGCGCACCATGATCGAGAGCGCTCGCTCCGGCTTCGGCGGATGGGGCGCGCCACCCGATGTGGTGGGGGCGGTGGTCGCGTGGTTGGCCACCCACCCCGACGCCGACCGCTACCGGGCGCAGAACGTCGAGGCGCAGTTCCTGTGTCACGAGCTGGGCCTGCTCCCCGAGTGGGCCGGACCCACCCCGAACCAGGCGGGCCTGCGCTATGACCGATCAGCCGAACAACTCCGCGAACTCGAAGCGCGACTTGTCGCGCGTACCAACGACGAAAGCGACGAACTGTGAGCCACGCAACGTTCGGCACCTACATCTCGGCCGATTCGCATGTCACCGAGCCCGAAGCGGCGTATCAGGACATCGACCCGAAGTTTCGCGAACGGGCGCCGAAGCTCGCGCACCTTCCGGGCATGGGCGCGACGATCATCGTCGACCCCGGCGGGGCGAACGAGTCGTACTGCCCGTTCGGGCGCATCGCCGCGGCGGGCCGCACCCAGATCGACCGCCCCGACGGTTGGCGTTGGGACGAGTTGCACCCCGGCGGCTATGACGCCGCGGCGCGGCTCGAAGAACAACGTGCCGACGGTTTTGCCGCCGAGGTGATCTTCCCGTCGGTCGGCATGCTCCTGTGCGCGCATCCCGATCTCGACTACAAGAAGGCCTGCTTCGATGCCTACAACCGATGGCTGGCCGAGTGGTGCGCCATCGCGCCCGACCGTCTGCTCGGCATCGGCCAG
>JANMVY010000445.1:0-7095 GCA_031393535.1 Actinomycetes bacterium
CGGGCCACGCGTCCACCGCCGACCACGAACGCCTGCCCGGTCTCGCGACACTGCTCGTGGCAGAGCCACGCGACCGGCGGGGCGGCGAGCGCAGGGTCGGGTGCGTTGCTGCCCGGGCGAGCAAGCCGCGTCGCACCCCACGGCAGTACGCAGTTCGCGAGCACCCCGTGCGGCGCGCCTTCGACGGCGAGCGTGTTGGTGAGCGCGAGCACCGCGCCTTTCGCGGCCGCGTAGTGCGCGCGGCCCGCGAAGCCGAACACCGCGTCGGATGCCGTGGTGACCACACGCCCGTAGCCCTTCGCGACGAAGTGGGGCCATGCGGCGCGGACCACGTGGAACGTGCCGTACAGGCCGGCGGCGAGCACGGTGGCGAGGTCGGCCCCGGTGAGCTAGGCGAACGGGACGTGCCACGACGTCCCGGCGTTCGCGATGACGATGTCGACACGTCCGTAGTTGGCGAGCGCGGCATTGATCACCGCGGCACCGCCCTCGTCGGTGGCCACGTCGGCGACACAGGCCACCGCGTCGGCGAGGTGCGCTGCGGTGTGGTGGGCAACCGCGTCGTCGATGTCGTTGACGATCACCGCGGCGCCGCGCGCGGCCAACAACTCGGCGTACGCACGGCCGAGCCCCCGCCCTGCTCCGGTGACCACCGCGACACGCCCGTCGAACCTCAGATCGGTCACGCGGCGAGCACCGTAGGGTCGATGCGGTAGAGCGTCGCCGCGTTGTCGACGAGAACGGCGCGGCGCACCGTGCCGGGCTGCGAGGCGAGCAGTCGCTCGACTGTTGCGCGCGACCGCGGGAACGTGCCCTCGCTATGGGGATAGTCGCAACCCCACATCAGGTTCGCCGCACCCACCGTGTCGACG
This sequence comes from Actinomycetes bacterium, assembly GCA_031393535.1. Taxonomy (GTDB): domain Bacteria; phylum Actinomycetota; class Acidimicrobiia; order Acidimicrobiales; family WLNW01; genus WLNW01. Next base: position 873 of record JANMVY010000445.1, read on the forward strand.
ATGGCCGACGCCAACGGATCCTCGCAGAACTGCACCGCCACCTGCCGCCGCACGAAGTCGCCCGGCAACGCGCCATCTGCAAACCGAAGCCCGCGGGTGGCGCGCTGGGTATAGGTGTAGTCCATGCGTTCGACGAAGTGCGCGAGCCAGCCGACTTCGTGCTCGGCTGAAACGACACGCAACGCCGGGTGGCGTTCGAGCACCCCCGAGAACACGAGATCGGCGAGGGTCGACCGCACGTACAGATCGGCCGTGGCGAACGCTGTCTGCACCGGCCGGGGCGTGTCGGTCTGCGCGCCCGCGATCACAACCGCCTTGTTGCGCGCCGGGTCGGCTCGGTAGGTGCCGATATGGAACGACACCGGGATGCCATGTTCGACCGCGGCTGCCCATACGCGATCGAATCGGCGATCGGCGTAGGTCTGGCGGTGCGGCAGGCCCACGGGCAACATTGCGCCCGCGAGACCGCGACCCGCGGCCCGTGCGAGCTCGGCGGCCGCGGCGTCGGCATCGTCGCTGTTGAGCATGGCGATGCCGCGCAACCGTTGAGGATGAGCGGCGCAGAACTCGGTCAGCCAGTCGTTGTACACGCGGCATGTTGCGGTCAACAACGGGGTGTTGCGCACCGCGTAGTGCTGCATTTGCTGGGTCGGGTAGAGCACCGAGGCACCCACGCCATCGTCGCGGTTGTCGGCGACGTACCGATCGGGTGACCAGACCTGTTCGCGCACGTTGTCGATCGCGTCGGCCAACAGCAGCGACTCGGCGTCGTCGAAGCGGGCACCGGCTTGCGAGCCACCGGCGAACGAGTTGGTGCGTTGGGCGTCGACCCACCACCAGTCGGTGCCGTCGTCGGCCCGGCGCACCGTGGGCACGCGGTCACCCCACTCACCTCGCAGCGACTCGTACAGGTCGCGGGGTTCGATCACGTGCGAATCGGCCGAGATCATCAGCGCCGTCATAGCCGCGCGACCCCGCGGTAGCGCATCACCAACGACTCGAACTTCTCTGTGGGATCGAACGGGATGCGGACGGGTTCACCGACGACTTCGAGGTCGTGACAGCGACGCACGAACGCCGGGATCGCCTCGGTGAGGTTCGCGCGCGCCAACGCCTGGCCGAGACAGAAGTGCGGCCCGTGGCCGAACGACACGTGACGGTCATCGCCGCGGGTGATGTCGAAGCGGTGCGGTTCGGTGAACCGGATCGGATCGCGATTCGCGGCCTGACGCGACAGCAACACGGTGTCTCCGGCCGCGAGATCGAGCCCGGCGATGTGCACCGCGTCGAGTGCCTTGCGCCGCGTGGAACGAAACGGTGGCGCATACCGCAGGCACTCCTCGACCGCGACACGATCGAGGTCGGGGTCATCGCGCAACAGAGCCGCCTGATCGGGATGCTTTGCGAACAGGTACGCCGCGTTCGCTGTGGCCGACTGACTCGAGCCGATCGCCCCCCCGATGATGTTCACCACGATTGCGTACAGCTCGGGCTCGCTCAGCCGCTCACCCTCTTCTTCGACGTGTACGAGCGCGGACACGAGGTCGTCGCGCGCGTCAGCGCGCCGGCGCTGGACCAGGCGATGGGTGTAGTCGTACAGGCCGACGATGCCGTCCTCCGCGCGCCGGCGACGCTCGGGGGTCATGGGCCAACCGAACCCTTCTTCGGTTCCGAAGTGCAACGCTTCGATCTCGTGACGATCCTCGTCGGGAATGCCCATGAAAGCGCAGATCGTGAACAGCGGAACATCGCGCGCATAGTCCTGCTGGACATCCATCTCGCCCCGCTTCGCCAGGCCGTCGAGCAGCCGATGCGCGTTCTCGCGGGCGAGCGGCCGCACGCGCTGCACCTGCATCGGCGTGAACGCCCGACCGACGAGACGCCGCAGACGTCGATGGTCGTCGTGTTCGCGAGCGTTCAGCGACAGCGCGCGCCATTCGCGGAACGGGCCATCGGTGATGCCGAGCCGATCGAGCGCGTCGAGACCGAGCGGCACGAGCAACGGGTGCGCGGACACGGCCTCGACGTCGTCGATCGCGAGCACAATAGGTTCGCCCGACTCGCCGACCGCCGTGCGGTGCTGCTCGCGGGCCGCGTCGAGCAGCGGATACGGGTCCTGCCAGAACGACCGGCTGCGCAGCGGCAGGGTCATCGGTTCACGTGAATCGTTCATCGAGTGCTTCTCATCGGTTGCGATAGTGCGGCACTCGGCCTTCGGCCTTGGCTGCTTTGAACTCGGCGTAATCGTCGGAGGTGTACAGCTGCGCCTGCAGCATCGCCTCTTCCTCCATCGAATCCTGCACCAGTCGGTTGGCCATGCGGCGCAGGTCGCGACGGAACAACTTCACCGCGAACGCGGGAAGCCCGGCGATCTGCTGCGCCATCTCGAGACCGGTGGTGTCGAGTTCGTCGTCGGGAACAACGCGCGACACGATGCCGTGACCGAGCGCCTCGGTTGCCCCCATCACGCGTCCGGTGAGCGCCATGTCGGCCGCGAGCCCGTGACCGGCGATCTGAAACAAGCGGGCCACGCCACCGCTGTCGGGCACCACGCCGTGTTGCAGCTCGGACAACCACAGCCGCACCGACTCTCCGGCGATTCGCAGATCGCACAGGAGCGCACGCTCGAACATGCCGCCGATGGTCCAGCCCTTCAACGCACACACGATGGGCGCGGGGCACGTGAGCAGCATCTGGGTCCAGTTGTGGCCGCGCTCGATGTGCTCGAGGTTGCTGATGCCGCCCTCGCGTGGGCCGCCCAGTTCTTTGAGATCGCGCCCCGACGAGAACGAGGGCCCGTTGCCGCGCCACAGCACGCAACGAACGTCGGGGTTGCAGTGGATCTCGAAGAACACCTCCCACAGCCGCTTGTTGAACGCGTCGGACGCCGCGTTGTGCCGATCGGGGCGATTGTTGCTCACGATCGCGACCGCACCGTCGTACTCCAACAGCACCGCTTCGTCCGCCACGTCGCGCTCCCGTCAATCCTCGTATGGGCGATGGTAGGTCGCTCAGGGCACGAGCACTGCGAACGGTGGCGGGGCGCTGTCGCGCTCGCCGGCCATGGTCGCGAGCAACTCCGAAACCTCGTCGAGCGACGCGATGCCGCGCGGCACGTCGGCGAACGGGAACCGGCCCGAGGCGAGCAGCCGCACCGCAGCTTCGAACTCGGGACGATCGGTGCCGCGCGTGCCGAGTATGCGCAGCTCTTTCAACACGATCACGTCGGGGCGAAAGGCCGGTACAGGTGCATCGCCGTGGATACCGGCCACACACACGGTGCCGCGCTCCTTCGCCAGATCGAGGGCCTGCACGAACGCGGCAGGGGCCATCGCGGTGACGTCGACGACGACATCCGCGAGCGAGCCGGCGGCGGAACGCAACGCCTCGACCGGATCGTCGACCGCGACATCGACCCCGAGATCGGCGCCGAAGCGGGTCGCCAATGCGAGCCGTTCCGCGTCGCGCGGCCCGCACCCGGTGACCATGACGAACGACGCGCCCGCATCGCGAGCAGCCGCCGCGGCCGCGAGCCCGCGGATGCCCGGACCGAGCACGGCGACGACATCACCCGGTTTGGTCCGGGGCACGACCACGCCCCACCGGATACCGTTCGCGACCGCGTTGAACATCGCCGCGACCACCGGATCGAGCTCGTGGGGGATGCGTACGAGCTGGCTGTGGGCCGAGAGGTACTGGTACTCGCCGTAGCCGCCCCACAACGACGGCGCAGTGGCCAGCGGGATCGAGCCGTAGGTGTCGCCGCGGTGCACCTCGCACCCCCGCGGATCACCCGACGCGCATGTCGCACAGGTGCCGCACGCCTGCCGTGGCGCCACACCGACGCGATCGCCCTCGTGCACACCCCACCGTGCAGAGGCTGTCGCCCCGATGCGCTCGACGATGCCCACTGCCTCGTGACCCGGAACGATCGGCAGGTTCTTCTTCATCGCACCGCTCCACAGCTCGTGGTCGGTGCCGCAGAGTCCGCACGCCTCGACGCGCAGCAGCGCATCGTCATCGCCGATTTCAGGCAGCGCGAAAGTGTGCGCGACCAGACGGCGCGGCGCTTCGAGCACCAGCGCCCGCACCGTGCGTTCGGCCTCGGCGGTCATAGCTCGGCATTATGGCAGGCCCCACGACACGACGAACCAGGCGATGTCGGCAGCCGCCGCGGTACTCGATCTCGTGAGGGTGAGCTGCGTGGTTGAGGTCAACGCCAACGTGGCGGCGGCGACACCGATGACGTCGTCGGCGGTGTAGGCGGTACGTCCGCCGTTTTGGCCGCCACCCGTCTGCGTCGACGCGAAAGCCGTCGACCGGTTGAGCACGAGCGCCGTGAGCGACGCCGTCGCCGACGACGTGCCCGAGCCCAAAGTGGTCGTGCCGGTCTGGACCGTCGTACCTTCCTTGAGCTCGACTGCCTGCCACGAGATTTCGGTGACGTCGTAGCCGGCGGCGCTACGGTCGAGCGTGATGGTGGTCGAGTTCGTGAGCTGGCCGCGCACCATGCCCGAACCGATGTCGGTTCCGGCGCCGCTGCTGCGGGTACCGACCAGCACGAATGTGCGTGACGTAGTAACTGCGGTCGCGAGGGTCGCGGTTGTCGACGTGGACCCGCCGGTCAACGACGTGGTCCCGGTCTGCACGTTGATCTTGGTCGAATCGGTGAACTCGATGACCTGCCACCAGACCGCATGGCCGGCGTCACCGGTGTTTTGACGCAATTGCAGGTTGGTGGTCGACGTGAGCACACCGAGCATTGGGTCGTTGTCGCCCCACCCCGTATCGGTGGCGCTCGGTGTCTTCGACCAGGTCACGAACGCGGCGGCGACCGAGTTGACCGCGGTGATGGTGACATCCGTCGTCGGGTTGGTCGGCGTGGCCACACCTCGTTGCACGTTGACACCGCAGTTGTATTCGACGACGTACCACTGGATCGTGATCGTGACCGGGCTCGATTCGTCGGTGACGCGATTGAACTCAACCGTCGTCGCGGAGGCGAGTCGCCCCGTCACCTCGGAGCCGACCGGCCGATTGCTGTTGTGCCGGGTGCTGAAGACCAGAAAGGCTTTCGCCATGGCGACCGACGTGATCGTCACAGTGGCGGTGCCGTTGGCCGTACTGGTGGTCGACCCACTCTGCACCGACGACCGGTAGAAGCACGAAACCGTCGCCGCACTATGGCTCGCGGCCGCGGATTTGGTGAACGTGGCACTCGCGGGCGCGCTCAGGAACGGCAGGGCGATCGCGGCGAGCAGCACGGCGGCGCGGGCACCGTATCGACCACGGGGAAGAAGGGTTCGGGTTTGCATGAGCTCGGGCTCCAAATCGGCCGGTAGCCCGCAGATGTGAGACCCCCGCCGGGGCGCGTCCGCCACCTTCGGAATGAGGCGATCGCGGCGGAAGGCCTCAACTCGCACGTGTACGCGCCGACTTCAGTCACACAACATCCACCTAGGCCGTTTGGACTGCGCCAATGGGACCAGCATTCATGAGCATCTTTCGATCGGGACATCGGGCGTCGCCCCGACTCACGGCGCGCGGGTCACGACCGCCGCGTTGGCGTGCCTCGTTGGTCGTCGCCTGCCTCGTCGGCGTGATCGCGCTGGGCGGCGTCGGGGTGCACGCCCTCTTCACGAGCACGGCCTCGGCGAGCCACAGTGCGGCGACGGCCACCTTGACGCTCAACCTGGGCGCCACCGGTGCTTCGACCAACCGCATGACGGTCAGTGCCACGAACCTCGTGCCGACCGACAGCTACTACCGCAGCTTCGACCTCATCAACAGTGGCACCAAGGCGCTGTCGGCCATCACGCTCACGACCACCGCGTCGCCGAGCTCGCTGCTCGACACCGACGCCACCAACGGTCTACAGGTCCTGCTGCAACGATGCTCGACGACCTGGACCGAGTCGGGCTCGAGCCCCAACTTCACCTACACCTGCGGTGGCACCACCACGACCGTTCTCGCCTCGCGCGCGGTCATCGGAACGAACCTGACGTTGTCGAACCTCACCGCCACCGCGATCTCGACAACGGATCGGCTGTTGATGACGATGACGTTGCCCACAACTGCCGGCAACACCTTCAAGGGTCTCTCGTCGACCCTGACATTCACATTCACCGGCGCCCAGTAACGCTGCATCGACGGCCACGCGTCCGCGCACAAATCTCGTCACCCTGTTGGCCGGTACCTCACATCCGCAAAGCGGATGCCGATT
>JANMVY010000461.1:0-5432 GCA_031393535.1 Actinomycetes bacterium
GACGCGGCCCCCGCTACTCGCTACGTGGTGGGTGCCATGGCTGAACAGCTCATCGGTCTGCGCCGCCAGCTCACCGATGCACAGTGGGACGACATGATGACCACCATGTACGTCAGACCCGAAGCCTGACCACAAGGCTCAGCGTTCCGGTAGGGGCGCGCGCCCGCTCGCCAGCCAGTCGGGTTTCGACCAGATGTCGTGGTTCTCACCCCACGCCACGCGGCCGTCGCCGATTTCCCATTCGACCAGGTTGAGGACGGCGTACAGATCGTGCCCGGCATCGATTGCCTGGCGGTTCGCGCATCGTCCGTGCACCACGAGGTGACGATCGAGCGCGTCGTATGCGTCGATCGTGACCGCCGTGGTGAAGTCGCCGGTTGCCTCGGCGCGGCGTTCACCGCGCACGATGCGCGCGGCGCGTCCCTCGTGGTACCAGTACCCGCTCGTGACGAGCTCGTGCCCCGACGCGTCGGGGTTGACGTAGGCGAAGAAGGCCCAATCGTCCACCGACGTGCCGTGTGCGTTGCCGATGCGTAGGCCTTCACGCATCGTGCGTGGCCCCCACGAACGGTCGCGGACCGACGCGCAGTCGACGACGTGGTGCTGGTCGCGTAGGCGGACACGACCGGTCACGCGCCCTGGTTGTTCGAGATGGCCCGCGAACATGCCAGGTGACTCTGCTGGTGGCACGGGGTTCGGTTCCATGAGCGCACGAAACGTCACGTCGACGTCGACCTGTTCGCTCTGATGGCGGATTCGGTACGTCGTGAGCGGCTCGAGGCATTCGAGGTGGAAGCCGTTGGCGAGGCGGAGATTGCGAAGGTCGCCGAAACCGGTGAAGGGCTCGGTCCAGCCGTCGTAGACGACGAGGGCACCCTCGTCGCGCCACGCGTTGACGGCACCGCCCTGCAACCCGACGTTCGGTCGGAACCACACGCGTGCGTACACCGACGTTGCGATCTCGGGCAGCCAGAACGGGAACCACACGGTCTCGATCCATGTCGGGTCGATCGACGTCGGCGGGTGGAACGCGTCGTCAGCGGCAGAGACGATCAGATGAGGATCGTTCCCCGCGATCGTCATTCGCCCTCGAGACGTTGTGGCAGGCGTTCGGCGAGCGGACCGAGCAACGGCGCGAGGAGCATGCCGCGACGAAGCAAGTGGCGGCCGAAGAAGGACGCGAGCTCGCGTTCGCGGCCGGCATCAGCACAGAGCGCCCGCAGGTCGGTGAACCCGTCGATCTCGTCGACGGGCCGACGGCCGAGGGTCGTCGACAGGTCGTCGAGTTCGCGCCGCAGGTAGTCGTCGCCGAACCGCATCCGGTGATCGACCGCGCCGAGCACCGCGCTCACGCCGTTCGCGCGGTGCGTCGCGTAGGAGTCGGGTAGCGCGTGCAGAGCGGGAATGACGACGTCGCATTGATCACGCCACGCATGCGCCGCGAGCCGCAAGTCGTCGCTGAGCAGACCTTCTTCGAGCGGCGCCTCGATCGGTCGGTCGACGCGGACCATGTCGCACAACGCAATGGCGTCGGCGCGCATGAGCAACGCGCGAAACATCGTCAGCTGTGCGCGGTCGATCGTCGGGTCGTCGCGCGACATGCCGAGCCCGATGAGCATCGAGTTCCGCGTGAGCACGAGCACGCGATACCAGCCGACCCGCCCGAGGTCGACCGGGGCGCGACTCGCCGCCGCGTATTCCGCGTACCGCGTCGGCAGATGCCCAACCGGTGTGGCCATGTCGCGCACGGCGATCGCCGCGAGGTCTTCCATGGGGTCGCCCCAGTGCGCGACCTCCCAATCGAGCACCGCGGTGACCCGTCCGCCGCGGTACACGAAGTTGCCGGGGCCCATGTCGCTGTGCACCAGCGAGGTGCGATCGACGTTGGTGGGCACGTTGCGGCGAAGCCACGCGAGCGCGAACGAGAACAGGGGGGCAATGCGATCAGCGAGCAGTGTCGCGACGCCTTCGACCTTCGCGAGTTGCTCGGCCGCATGTGCCGCCGGTGCGCCAGGCGGGCCGAGGTGGGCGATGGGCAACGATGACGGATCGAGGGCATGGAGCGTTGCGGTGATCTCCATCAGGTCGCGAGCTGTCGGCTCGCGTTCGGACTCGTGGTCGACGCCCGGGAAGTCGCTTCGACCTGCGACGCGTTCGAGCAAAAGGGCACCGCGCTGCTCGTCGACGCCGTGGACGCGAGGCACGGGTACGGTCGTGGCGGCGAGTGCGGCGAGCACGGCGCCGTCGCGCGCCGAGCCGCCGTTGCCGCTCAGGCTGTCGCGCAGGACGAACAACGGGAGGATTTCGCCGTGCTGTTCGACGTCGACCGACCAGGCCTGACGGCTGGCGCCCGCGAGATGCCGATGCGACCCTGCGACAGTCGCGCCCGTAGTTGACTCGATCCAGTCACGGAGCTCCTGAGGTATGGCGCTGTCGTTCATCCGGCCAGTGTGGTGATCAGGGTGCGGGTCGCGTTTACGTCGGCTTCGCGGGTCACGATGACCGTCGGGCTGTTGTCGATGTCCATGAAGGTGACGAGGTCTGCCCAGTGCGCTTTTCCCGTGTCGGTCTGTTCATAGAACTCGGCGGTCCTCGTCAGGCTCTCCATGTCGGGCCAGTGGTTCTCGGCGATGCCCACGTACGGCGTGTCACCCTGGATCATCATCAGGCGGTTCTTCGTGATGTACGGGTGGTCGACGAGGTCGAACGCCTCGGTGTGTTGCGTCCATCTTGCGAAGAACGCTTCGTCGGTGAATCCCTCTCGCTTGCGGACCAACGTGAACGACACGATCATCTGGTGCTCCTGACTCGGAAGTGGCGTGCACGTTAGTCTTGTGCCCGCGGAGCGAGCAGGAGGTGCCCCGTGGCCGATCGTGTCTACAACCAGGGCGAGATGCAGGATCGCTTCGCCATCATGGACCTCTACGACCGCCAGCTCGCGTCCGTCGAAGCGTGGGACCTCGCCGCGTACGACACCACGTTCGCCGAGCACGCCGAGGTCGATCTGCGCGATTTCGGCCAGCCCGTGCGGCCGTATGCGGGGTATCGCGACTGGCTGGCCTCGCTGCGCACGCTCATGGTGGCCGCGCAACGCATCACGGGCGGTCTGCGCCTGCAACTCGACGGTGATCGTGCGACCACTCGCGTACCCGTCGTCTGCTACGTGATGATGGAGATCGAAGGCGTGCGGCACCTCACCTTCACCGGGCTCTTCTACAACGACACGCTCGACCGCACCGAGGCCGGCTGGCGCATCGTGCACCGGTACGAGGAACTGGCGTGGTCGGGAACGCCCGGGCCGCAAGGTTGACCCTTCATCGCCATTGCGCGCTCACAGCACGCGGTTGCCGTACATCTCGCCCAGCGGGTCGGCGATGAGCTCGAGACGCACGCCGTCGGGGTCGGGGAAGTAGATCGATGTACCGTCGATGTGCTGGTAGCCGACGCCTGCGTCGTCGAGCTTCGCCTTGATGCGTGACCACTGCGCCGGCTCCATCGAGATGGCCAGGTGATGCAACCCGCCGAGCACCTCGCCATAGGGTCCGAGATCGAGACCCGGCAGATCGAAGAACGCGAGCCCGTTCCCGTTGCCGATGTCGAAGAAGAAGTGGGTCGAGCCGGCGTAGTCGCGGTTCTCGAACATGTCGGTCAGCGGGAACTCGAGCAGGTCCTGGTAGAAGCGCACCGTGCGCTCGACGTCGGAGCTGAGGAGCGCAAGGTGGTGCACCCCTCGGGCTGACGATCTGGCTCGTTCTCCGCTCGGGCGAAGGTGCCGGGCGCTGATCTCGCTGCGCAGCTTCGTGTACTTCGCACGGTTCTCGTCGGAGACGGGCATGGTCGTGAGGCTACGCGACGGAGACACAACTCGCCTGTCGACCACCTCCGGTTCAGTAGCGACCGACGTACTCGTCGCCGAACCAGCTGAGTTGCCCACGCATGTCGTCCGCGCTCGGGCCGACGAGTGACACGACGAACTGATCGACACCCGCCGCGTGGTACTCGCCGAGGAGCTCGACCGACACCGGGAGACGGTTGTAGACCCCGTGGCTGATCGTGATCTCATCGATCGACCGACCGCGCTCGTCGAGCAGCTCACCGATGCGCGCCCGCACCGTGGCGATCTCAGCGGGTGTCTGATCGAAGCCGTAGTACCCCGCGCCGAGATCGGCGACGCGCTGATAGGTGGCTTCGCCGAACCCACCGAACCACAAGGGCGGATGAGGCTGCTGCAGCGGCTTGGGGTGTTGACGGCAGGGTGCGAGCTCATAGAAGCGCCCCGAGAAGGACGAAACCGGGTCGCACCACAGCCGCTTCATCACCTCGATGTATTCGCGGCAGCGGTCGCCCCGGTGGGCGAACGCCACGTCGCACGCCGCGTACTCTTCGGTGCTCCAGCCGACGCCGATCGCAAAATCGAAACGCCCGCCCGAGAGCCAGTCGAGTGTGGCCACGTGTTTGGCGGTGTACACCGGATTGCGTTGGGGGATCAAGGCCACGCCGGTGGCCAGTCGGATGCGTTCGGTGCACGCGGCGAAGTAGGTGAGGGTTTGGATCGGATCGGGCAGGTTGGCCATCGACGCGAAGAACGCGGTGCCGTCGTCGGACTGGTGGTACTCGTCGCGGGGTTCGTCGAACAACACGACGTGCTCGCCGAGATACAGTTCGGCGAAGCCAAGCTCCTCTGCTCGTTGCGCGATCTCACGAAGAAAGGCCGGCGTGGCCTCGGGATTGACGACCGGCATGTTCACGCCGATGTCCATGGTGCGACCTCGTGCTTCGTCGATGGGTCAGAACGTGATGACGGTGCGGCCGAGTACCTTGCCTGCTTCGAGGTCGTGCAGCACCTGAGGTAAGTGCTCGAGCGTGGTCGTCGCTCCGACGAGGTGGTCGAGGTCGAGGCGACCGGCCAGGTAATGGTCGACGAGGCGGGGGATGTCGGCGACGAAACGGTTGGAGCCCATCATCGACTGCTGGATCTTCTTGCCCATGATCAAGTCGACGCCGGTGACGGTGAACGACGCGCCCAGGTCGACGATGCCCACCACCGTGAGGGTGCCGTTGCCGCCCGTCATCGCCAGGCCCTGCTGCACGGTTTCGGCGCGCCCGATCGCCTCGAACACGAAGTTCGCACCGCCGCCGGTGAGCGCGATCACGCGTGCGATCGCATCTTCGGTCGCGGCGTTGACTGTTGCTGTCGCGCCGAGCGTCGTGGCGAGCGCCAACTTCTCGTCGTCGAGGTCGACCGCGATGATCGATGCGGCGTTTGCGAGGCGGGCGCCTTGGATCACCGAGAGGCCGACGCCGCCTGCGCCGATGACCACCACCGACGAGCCGACCGAAACCTGTGCGGTGTTCAGCGCGGCGCCGACGCCGGTGAGCACACCGCAACCCAACAGACATGCACGATCGAGTGGCATGTCGTTGCGGATCTT